>NZ_JBAKHR010000026.1:0-126725 GCF_036902955.1 Micromonospora sp. CPCC 205558 | reverse complement strand
CGCCGCCCCGGCGCCGCCGCCCCGCCGCCGCCCCGCCGCCGCCCCGCCGCCGCCGTCGCCGCCGCCCCCCGACGCGCTTTTGGGCAATCTTGGACAGTTTCCGTTAGCCGCTAACGGAAACTGTCCAAGATTGCCTCGCGAGTGGGTGTGCGACCGCGTGACCGAGCGTCTTCGCTATGGTCGCCGGGTCGGCGCCGCGACGTCGGCGGCGGGCAGGTTGGTGGCGTCGCTGCACGTGGCGCGGGAGGGAGCGGGCGTGTCCGACGCGGAGTTGACCGTCGAGGTGACCGGGCCGGTCGCCACCGTTGTTATCAGTAACCCTGCCCGGCGCAACGCGATGACCGCGGCCATGTGGCGGCAGCTCCCCGAACTGCTCGACCGGCTGGAGCCCGACCCCGACGTACGGGCGTTGGTGCTCACCGGCGCCGGCGACGCCTTCTGCGCGGGCGCCGACCTCGGTGACCTGGCCGAACTGTTGGACGCCGGTGACGCCAGCATCGCGGTGGCCGCCGAGGAACGGTTGGCCCGATTCGCCAAGCCGACCGTCGCGGCCATCCGGGGCGCCTGCGTGGGGGGTGGGGCTCAGCTCGCGGTCGCCTGCGACCTGCGGATCGCCGCGGACGACGCCCGTTTCGGCGTACCGCCGGCCCGGCTCGGGCTGGTCTATCCGGCGCCGACGACGCGCCGGCTGGCCCGGCTGGTCGGCCCGTCCGCCGCCAAGCACCTGCTGTTCACCGCCGAGCTGATCGACGCCGAGCGGGCCCTGCGGATCGGTCTGGTCGACGAGGTGCTGCCGGCCGACCGGCTCGCCGCACGGGTGGACGAACTGACCGCCACGATCGCCCAACGGTCGCCGCTGAGCATCGTCGCCGCGAAGGAGATCATCGACGATCGGGCCGAGCCCGCGCGGATCGCCTGGTGGCACCGGAAGGTGGCGACGACCGGTGAGGCCCGTGAAGGGGTCGCGGCGATCAGCGAACGCCGACAGCCCCGCTTCGCCTGGCAGCCACCGAGCGGCGACTGACCCAGGCGTTCTGCGCGATCCTCCGGACCGACCGCGCGGCGTCGCACCCATTGCAATATCTCGATCCCGGGTACCCAGTTCTCCGGTCGGTACGGCAGGCTGTCGGTCGTGCAGCGTGATCAGTTGCTTGCGGGCCGCTACCGGCTCCTGGAGCGCCTCGGCAGTGGCGGCATGTCGGCGGTGCACCGGGCGTACGACGAGGTGCTCGAACGGGACGTGGCGGTGAAGGTGCTGGTCGCCTCGGACGCCAACGCCCGACAGCGGATCCGGGGCGAGGCCAAGGCTGCGGCCCGGCTGTCGCATCCACATGTCACAAGCGTCTACGACTACGGCGAGTCGGCGCTGGAGGCTGCCGAGGTCCCGTTCGTGGTGATGGAGTTGCTCGGCGGTCACACCCTCGAACACCGGTTGGTGGTCGGGCCGTTACCGCCACGCGCCGGGTTGCGGGTGTGCGCGGAGGTGGCCTCGGCGCTCGCCGCCGCGCATGAGCAGGGGTTGGTGCACCGCGACATCAAGCCGGGCAATGTGATGCTCACACCGACCGGCGCGAAGGTGCTCGACTTCGGCATCGCGGCAGCCGCCGGTGCGCCGGAGATCGACTTTGAGGGGCGGCTGCTGGGCACCCCGGCGTACCTGGCGCCGGAGCGGTTGCAGGCCGGCGAGGTGCTGCCGGCCAGCGACGTGTACGCCCTCGGCCTGCTGCTGCACCGGGTGCTCACCGGCCGACTGCCCTGGCCCCCCAAGGCGCAGACCGGGATGCTCCGCGCGCAAACGCACGTCGAGCCGGACCCGCTGCCCCCGATCCACGGCGTACCGCCCGAGGTGCACCGGCTCTACCGCTGGTGCCTGGCCGGCGACCCTGCCGACCGGCCGTCGGCCGCCGACGCGGCCCGCATCCTGCTCGCCGCCGCCAGCGGCGCCGCACCCGCGGTCGCTGCCGTCGCCGAGCCGATTGGCAAAGGACCGACCGGCACTGGGCCGACCGGCGAAGGACTGACCGGCAAAGGACCGACCGGCAAAGGACCGACCGGCAAAGGACCTGCCGTCGCCGAGCCGACCGGCAAAGGACCGACCGGCACCGAGCCGACCGGCAAAGGACTGACCGGCACCGAGCCGACCGGCACCGAGCCGACCGGCACTGGGCCGACCGGCAAAGGACTGACCGGCAAAGGACCGACCGGCTCTGAGCCGACCGGCAAAGGGCCCGCCGGCAACGGGCTGACCGGCACCGGACAAACCGGCGAAGGGCAGACCGGCTCCGGGCCGGCCAGCGATTCGCCGACGCCGGTGAGGCGCAGGCTGTGGCGTCGGGGGCGAGCCATTCTGACGGTCTGCGGTGCCGTGATCGCGGCGGTGGCGGTGGCCGGGCCGCTCGGTGACTTCAGCAATCGTCGAGACGTGCAGAGCGCTGCGCCGCCCGGCAGCGACCCGGGCACCACCACGGTGGGGATGCCCAGCGCCGAGGAGTCGGCCGACCCGGTCGACACCAAACCGTCCGCCGTACCGCCGGACAGCACCGCGCCCGCGTCCCGGACCCGCCCCCCGACCGTTCCGGGCGGCACAGTGGCCCCGGGGCCGACCACCATCACTGGAGGCCCGACCCCGACCGGAGCCGCGCCGACTCCCACCCCTGGTGTCGGCGTACCCGTGAAAGCGCGCGGTGGGACGGTCACCGTTCGGTGCGTGGGGAAGTCGGTCGAGGTGCTCGCGGTGGTGCTTGCGCCCGATTTCTGGGCCGAGGCGTACGACCCGGGCCCGGCGAAGCAGATCGTGGTCGAGTTGACCTCTGCGGAGCACCGCAGCGAGGTGCGGGTGCAGTGCCCCGGTGGCCGCCTGAAGTCGAAGGTCAAGGAACGCGCCGCCTGATGAGGGGGCCGGCGGGTGCCGCGCCCGGGAGTTACCCGGACGCGGCCCCCCGTTCCCGCCGGCCGGTCCGTCACCGCCCGGCCAGCGCACCCCAGCCCGGGTTCACCGGCTCACGGCGCAGCGGCATGCCGGCCTCCGCTGGCGTCCGGTCCCCCTTGCGCTGGTTGCAGGCGTAACAGGCGGCGGTGGTGTTCCGCCAGGTGTTCCGGCCGCCGCGTGAGCGGGGCAGGATGTGGTCGATTGTGGAGGCTGGGCCACCGCAGTACGCGCAGCACCGGGCGTCGCGGCGGAGCACACCGGCACGCGACCAGGCCGGCCCGGAGTTGAACCTCCACCGGGTGACCACGAAGCGGACCAGCCGCACCACCCGGGGCATCGGGAAGACCCCGATCACCCGGTCCGGCTCGGCCTCGTGGATCTCAGCCACCCGACGGCAGAGCATTCGTACGGCGTGTTGAACGGTGACCCGGTGCAGCGGGCCGAGGTCGGCGTTGATGACGAGGACGGCGTCCACCGGGATCTCCCTCCGTGGTGACGACGAACAAGGCGACGAACAAGGCGACGACGAACAAGGCGACGACGGACAGCAAGAAGCCGCCCGGTCCGCTGGTCGGACGGGGCGGCTCAGCGCGTACGGGTACGCGTCAGTCGGGCCGGCCCGCCCGGGGACCTTCCGCTCGGTAACCGTCACCGGGCAGCGTCGACGGCACGGTGGTGACGTGCGACATCGTCATGAGCTGCTCCCGCGGTGGTGGTTGACCTTGCGCGCTCACGGTAGGTCGACGCGGGAGACGCGGGCAACGTATTTCGATCGGCCGGCGTCTTCGGGACGCCGTTGGCGGCGGGTGCGGGGAGCCGCTTTCACCGCGGCCCGGGCGGCGGTCAGCGGCCGGTTCAGCCGCAGGGCCATCCGGGTGGTGAGTTCGCTGTCCAGCAGCGGCCGGTTGACCTCACCGGCGACGGCCAGCGCCGGCCCGGAGACCGACCGCCAGATCGCGGCCAGCCCGGCGCCGAGACCCACCAGGGCAACGGTGGCCCGGGTGGTCGGTGAGCCGGCGGCTGCGGCGGCACTCACCCCGACGACCGCGAAGAGCACCAACAGCAGGGGTACGAGCACCGGCCAGAAGATGCCCCGGGCGGCCTGCGCCACCAGCCGCCTATCCCGGATGATCAGATTCCTGGCGATCACCGCGTAGTCCTCCTCGTCGAGCAGGTCGCGCGGGTGCAGGCCGCCGGTGAGCACGTCGCGCCAGAGATCACCCTGCCCGCGTAGCGCCCGGCTCAGGGCGGCGGGCGTCGGCTCGGTCGGGTCCCCGTGGCCGGCGCGGTCGACCGCGCTCGCCCAGGCGGCCAGCGACCGGCGCACCACTGCGGCCGAGTACGGCGGAAGCACGCTGGCCAACTCGTCCAGCCACCGGCTGATCTGGATCTGCCGGCCACCGAACTGCCGCAGCAACTGCGCGACGTCACCGGCTCGGACGGTGTCGGCAACCGATCGGCCCAGCCGGTAGGCCAGCCCGACCCGGTGGTTGGTGGCCATCGCCCAGCGCAGCACCTCCACGTTGAGGTCGTCGAGGGCGAGCAGCAGCGGCACCGGGTCGGCGGGGTCCGGCTGGCCCAGGTCGGGGAGCAGGGTTCGGGCGGCCGACGTGTCGGGCATCGGCCCGGTGTGCCGGGTGAGGTCGGCGATCTGGGCCAGGGCGACGTCCACCCCGTCGAGGTACATCCGCATCCGTCGGTGGGCGGACATCTCGGTGAGGTTGGAGAGTTTGGCCGGCGGCACGGCGGGGCGGGCCTCGACGAAGGCGCGGGGTTCCGCGTGCTGCCCGTGGTGGTAGGCGTCGGCCATCCACCAGCCCAGCCGGAGCGCGGTGACGATGCAGGCGCGCTCGTCGCGGATCAGCGGGTACGCGTCGTCGCGGCTGATCTCGTCGATCGACGAGCCGTTCTCCGCGCCGGCGCGGTGCAGTGGTGACATCTCCCGCTGCCCTCCCGCCCGGCCGATCGACGGTTGATCATTCGAGCGTACGGCAGCGTACGGTGGCTTATGTCAGGTTTTGTCGATTTGCCCCTGCGCGACCGGCCAGCAGCCCGCGCGGACGGATCGAGCGCACCGGCTCGGCCGCGCCACCCTCGGCGCGCAGGATGTGGTTCGCGGCGATGATCCCGGTCGCCGCCGAGCGTTCCATCAATGCGCTGGGGAAGTCCGTGGCGATGCCGTCGCCGGCCAGGTAGACGCCGTGCGCGTCGGTGCGTACCCCCGGTCGCCAGGCGTGGCTGCCCGGCGTGAACGCCGGCGCCTGCGCCTCCACCCGGGCCCGCAACTCGCGGACCCGCAGGTCGCCGGCCTCCGGCCAGAGCGCGACCAGCTCGCGTCGCATCCGCTCGGCCAGCTCCTCGGCCGGCACCCCGGGCTCGCAGGCGTACGCGTGCAGCTCGATGACCGACCCGCCGGTCTGCCGCGCCCAGCGCCGCGGCTCGTTCTCCAGCCGGTGGTAGAGCGTCACCGAGTCCAGAGTGGGCTGGCGGGACACGCCGCTGAACACCGCCCGCTCGGCGGCCACGTCGCCGTCACACCAGTAGCGCGCCACCGCGTACGGCGGGCCGGGGGTGCCGAAGGAAGGCATCCGCGCTGCCAGTTCGGGTGCCTGCTCGGCCAGGTCCGGTGAGGCCGCGACCAGCGCGGCGAGCGCCGGCGGGTCGACCGCGAGCACGACGTGACCCGCCGGATGGCTGCCGCCGTCGGTGGTCGTCACCCGCCAACCCTCGGCCTCGCGGTGCACCCCGGTGGCGGCGCAGTTGGTGCGGACCCGGCCGCCGTGTTTCTCCACGTGCCGGGTCAACGGCTCCCAGATCGCGGTGGCGTAGTCCTCGTCGGGGCAGTCGAAGGCCAACCCTTCCGGGTTGCCCAGCAGGTAGAAGTGGAACTGGGCGACCATTTCGGCGGCCGACATCTCCGCCTCGTGGTTGAAGAACGAGTGCGAGAAGACCTCGAACAGCATCGCCCGCGCCCGGTCCGGCAGCCGCAGCGACGCCAGCAACTCGTCCGCTGTGGTGTCGTCCAGGTCGGCGTAGGTGCGCACCGGGTCGTAGCTGAGCAGCGGCAACGCGGCGTCCCGGTCCATCAGTCGCAGGTCGGCCAGGCGCAGGCTGGGGCTGCGCAGCAGCAGCGCGAGCAGGTTCGCTGGCGGGGCGGGCGGTAACTTGCCGAACTCCTCGGTCGGCCACTGCTCGCTGAGAATCGGGTAACCCGGAATGGCCTTGAGGAAGCCCAGGTCACTGTCGACCCGGCGGAGGATGGACCGCCAGTTGTAGTACTGCCGGAAGAACGCGTGGAAGCCGTGCTCGTTCTGCTGGCTGCCGTCGGCGAGCGCCTCCGGCCAGGCGCCCAGTCGACCGCCGAGCGTGGCTGCCGCCTCCAGCACCGTGACCGCCACACCCCGTTCGGCCAGCACCACCGCCGCCGACATGCCGGCGATGCCGCCACCCACCACCAGCGCCGTGGTCGGTCGCGGCACCCGGTCGGCGCCACCGCCGCCCGGGTCCACCTGGTGCTGCCGTACGCCGATCAGCCGACCTACCACTTGCGACAGCGCCATCGGCCCAGTCTGCCGCACCGGGGCTCAGTCGGCTGGTAAGCAACGGCGGGGGCGGTCGGAGGCGGGCCAGACGTACTCCAGGTCCTCCGGCACGTCGCCGCCGAACAACGGGCGGTAGTGCGCCGGGTCCTTGCGCAGCAGCGACGAGCGGTGACTCAGGTGCAGGTCGTCGTGGCCCAGCCAGGGTGGCAACTCGCCGGCTCGGGCCAACTCGTCCTGGGTCCGTACGACGCCGGCCCCGCAGGCGGCGGCGAGGTCGACGGTCAGCGTGCCGGCACAGGTGTCGGCCCGCCCCGGTTCGGTCCAGACCGCGCACATGTCCAGCCCGTAGCGGACGAGCGCCTCCTCGTATCCGGCCCACATCTTCACGGCCGGGTGGTTGCGCCAGCCGTACCCGGGTCGGGTCAACCCGCGCAGCACCTGGATGGCCTCCACCCGCTGCTTGCCCAGCCGCTTCTGGTCCAGCGTGCGGGCGCTGGCCAGAAAGTCGGGGTACGGGAGGAAGGTCTGCATGTCGCTGCTCTACCCGCCATCACGGCGGACATACCTGGTCCCGGGATGATCCGGACGGGGTCGCCCACCTTGGCCGTGCTGATTACGATCCGGGCATGGCGGAGCCGTGGCGGGACCGGGCGCGACGGGCGGTCGAGTGGAACTGGCGGCTACGGTCCGTCGGTGATCCGCGCCCGCACTACGTGGTCTGCGGAAAGGACGCGCTCGCCTACTACGTGGCCCGGGCGATGCTCGAATCCGAGCTGCCGGTGGGTGGGGCCCGGGTGACCGTGGTGGTGCCGGAGCGTTACCGCAGCAACGGCCCGGACGTGGCCGGGTTGCGCGGGGTGCGGGTGATCCGCTCGGACCGGCTGGACGTGGCCACCTTCGAGGCCGCCGGCCTGGCCGGCGCGACCGGGCTGGCCCTGCTGCACCAGGACGACGTGGGCAACCTGCACGCCGCGCTCTGCGCCCAGGCCGTCGACCAGCAGGTCCGCCAGGTGCTGCGGATGTTCAACGGCACCCTCGCCGACGGCGTACGGAAGCTGCTCAAAGCCCCGGTCGAGGTGCTCTCCGACGCCGAGATGGCCGCGCCGGCCTTCGTGGCCGCCGCACTCAACGAGGTCGACCCCAGTTCCTTCCAACATCGGGACAAGACGCTGCGGGTGGCGCGGCGGGCCGACGTCCGACCGCAGGACGTGGTGTGCGCGCTGGCGAACTTCAGCGAGGCGCAGGGGGTGAAGCTGCTGCCGGCCGAGCAGGCCGGCGCCGACCTGGTGCTCGCCGAGGCGACCGGCCAGCCACCGGGCACCGAGGTGGCCGCCCGTCGGCTGGTCCGCGCCCGTCGGCGGCGTCGCCCGGTCGCGGTGGTGATGGGAGCGGTCCGCGGCTTCGCCACCCGCAAGATCGGCATCGCGGTGATGGTGGTGCTCGCGCTGATCGCCGTGCTGGGGGCGCTGATCTCCCGTGCCGAGGACGTGTCACCGCTGGAGGCGCTGTACCTGACGCTGGTCACCACGCTCAGCGGCGCCGACCCGGACACCACCAAGGCACCGGACGCGCAGATCATGCAGGTGGTGCTCAACCTGGCCGGGTTGACGCTGATCCCGCTGATCACCGCCGTCGTGGTGGACGGCATCGTCAACGCCCGGCTGGCCCTGCACACCGGCCGGTTGCAACCCGCGCGGGTCGGGCACGTGGTGGTGATCGGCCTGGGCAACGTCGGCACGCGGGTGATGGCCCAACTGCGCGAGTACGACGTCGAGGTGGTGGCGATCGACAAGGCGCAAGAGCCGCGGGGCGCCGCCCTGGCCCGGCAACTGGAGGTGCCGCTGATCGTCGGCGACGCCGCCCTGCCGGAGACGCTGGTCGCCGCCTCGGTTGCCGACTGCCAGGCGCTGGTGGTGGCGTCCACCGACGACGTGGCCAACCTGGAGGCTGCCCTGGCCGCTCGCGACCTCCGTGCCGACCTGCGCGTGGTGCTCCGGCTCTTCGACGGTGACTTCGCCGAACGGGTGGAGGAGACCTTCGCGCTCGGGGTGTCCCGGTCGGTGTCCTACCTGGCCGCCCCGTCCTTCATCGGGGCGCTCACCGAACGCGCCGTGATCAGCACCATCCCGGTCGACCGGCACGCGCTGCCGGTGGCCGAGGTGCCGGTCGCCCCCGGCTCGGAGTTGGACGGCCGACCGCTGCACATGGTCAACCGGGACGGGCAGGTCCGGTTGATCGCCCGCACCCCGGCGGGTGGCGCCAAGACGATCTGGTGGAAGGAACTCGACCACCGGGAAGTGATCTTCGCCGGTGACCGGTTGACCGTGGTCGCCCGGCGGCGCGGGTTGGACTGGCTGACGGGGCAGTGCGCCCCGCCGGCCCGGCCGAGCCCGGTTTCCCGGCCGGCTGGGACCGTCCACGACGGGCTGCACACCCCAGCGGCGGCGTCCCCCTCGGTGCCGGGCCAGACGGGCTCGGGGGCCGGCGCGGCACATCCCGCTCCGCTCAGCGGGGAGGTGCCCTCGACGAGCAACGGCGGCCCGGTTCACGACGTCGAGCTGACCCGTCGGCAGGGCCGGACCGGCGAGGTGAGCTGACAGCACCCGTATGGCCGGTGCTCGTACGCGTATGCCCGGGCCGGCGACTATTCAGGTGCTCGGCTCCCACCGACCCCATGCGCCTGTTGCTGCTGATGAAGGACCTTCGCCGCGCGCTCAGCGGCTGACCCTTGGGATCAGCAGGCCGTCGGATCCGGTCCGCAGGATCCGACCCGCAGTGGGCGACAATCCATGGCATGCGTTTCCGCATCCTGGGGCCGACCCAGGTCGTGCTGGCCGACGGGCGAGAGGTCCCCGTCGGCGGGCCGCGGCTGCGTGCCCTGCTGACGCTCCTCCTACTAGACGCGGGCCGGGTGGTCTCCGCTGAGCGGCTGATCGACGGCCTGTACGGCGAGCAACCGCCTCGGGGCGCGGCCAACGCCCTCCAGTCGCAGGTGTCGCGGCTGCGTCAGGCCCTGCCCGGCGAGCACGACCCGGTCGAACTCCACCCGGCCGGCTACCGCCTGGCTGTGGATTCCGACGACGTCGACGCGTACCGATTTGAGCGGCTCGCCGAGGCCGGGCGCCGCGCTCTTGGCGGCGGCGACTGGCCCCGCGCGGCGGCGGTGTTGCGCGAGGCGCTGGAGCTGTGGCGTGGCCCTGCGCTGGCCGATGCCACCGGTGTGTCCGCTCAGGCGGCCCGGCTGGAGGAACTGCGGTTGGCCGCCATCGAGGATCGGGCCGAGGCGGATCTGGCGTTGGGCGCACACGCCGCGCTGGTCGCGGAGCTACGGGAGTTGGTCGTCGCGCATCCGCTGCGGGAGCGGCTACGCGGCCAGCTCATGCGCGCCCTGGCGGCGCTGGGCCGGCCGGCCGAGGCGCTGGCCGAGTTCGAGGATGCCCGGCACACGTTGGCCGATCAGCTTGGCGTCGACCCGTCGGCGGAGTTGGCCGCGGTCCACCTGGCGCTGCTGCGTGGCGCGGAACGCGGGTCGGCCGAACCGGCGCTGCCGAGCCAGCTCACCACGTTCGTCGGCCGGGAGGAGGAACTCACGCGCGTCGGCGAGCTGCTCGGCGAACGCCGGCTCGTCACCCTCACCGGCCCCGGAGGTGCGGGTAAGACGCGCCTGGCGATCGAGGCGGCGGGCCGAGTCGACGGGGAGGTCCGCTTCGTCGAGCTGGCCGGGCTGGCCGACGGCACCGACACACCGCAGGCGGTGCTGAGCGCGCTCGGCCTGCGCGACGCGGGCCTGCGCGCCCCCGCCGAGCCGGGCCGGCAACCCACCGATCGGCTGGTCGAGGCGCTCGCCGAGCGCCGACTGCTGCTGGTGCTCGACAACTGCGAACACGTCCTCGTCGACGCGGCCCGGCTTGCGGCCCGGTTGCTGAGCGCCTGCCCGGCGTTGCGCGTGCTGGCCACGAGTCGGGAGCCGCTCGGGCTGGCCGGCGAGGTGCTGTGCCCGCTGTCCGGGCTCACCCTGCCACCGCTCGGCGCGTCCGCGCGGGACGCCGACGACTACGCGGCGGTCAGCCTCTTCGTCCAACGGGCCGTCGACGTCGCGCCCGACTTCAGCATCACGCCGGCCAACGTCGAGCTGGTGCTGCGGATCTGCCGCAGCCTCGACGGGCTGCCGTTGGCGATCGAGTTGGCCGCCGCCCGACTGCGGGCGCTCTCCGTCGTCGAGGTGGCCGCCCGTCTCGACGACCGGTTCCGGCTGCTGTCGACGGGCAACCGGGCCGTGTCGCCGCGACACCGCACGCTGCGGGCCGTTGTCGAGTGGAGTTGGGACCTGCTCGACGACGCCGAACGGCGAGTGGCCCGACGGCTGACCGTCTTCGCCGGTGGGGCCACGCTGGAGGCCGCCGAGCAGGTCTGCGGAATGCCCACCGCCGAGTTCGTCGACGCACTCACCGGCCTGGTCGACAAGTCCTTCGTGGAGATGACCGGCGGCCGATACCGGATGTTGGAAACCGTGCGGGCCTTCTGCGCCGAGCGTCTCGCCGAGGCCGGCGAGGCCGACCAACTCCGCGGCGCGCACACCGCGTACTTCCTCGGGTTCGCCTGGACCGCCAGCGAACACCTCCGGTGCGCGGAGCAGCTGCACTGGCTGCGACTGCTCGACGCGGAACGGGACAACCTGCACGCGGCGTTGCGTCGGGCCACGGCCGCCGGTGACGCGTCCGACGCGGCCGGGATGGTCGCGGCCCTGTCGTTCTACTGGTGGCTGCGCGGCATGCGCGGGGAGGGGGCGCGGCTCGCCGCCGACGTCCTCGAACTGCTCGGCACCGAAGCACCGCCGGGGCTGAGCGAGGAGTTCGCCCTCTGCGTCTACAACGCCTCACTCGCCGGCTCCGGCCAGCTGCCGTCCCTCGGCACACAGCGGTCCGTGATCCGCAGCCTGGACCGGCCACCTCGACAGCCGTTCCTGCTGTACCTGTCGGGGATCTCGACCGGACCGCCGTCCGGCGGCCCGACGGACGTCGACGAGCTGATGGTTGAGCTGCGCCGACTCGTCGGCCCGGACGCGTGGATCGACGCGCTCGGCGCGATGGGCATCGGCTCGGCACTGATGTGGCGCGGCGAGTGGGACCGGGCCGGGACCATGCTCGCCACCGCGCTCGACGGCTTCCGCAGCACCGGCGACCGGTGGGGCAGCATGATCACACTTGGTGCGCTCGGCGAACTGACCGCCTGGCAGGGCGACCCGCAGACGGCGGGCGCCCACATGGACCAGGCCATGGAACTGGTCGAGGCGCTCGGGTCGGCCGTCGACCAGGCCGACATGCTGCGTACCCGGGGCGAGATAAGGCTGCGCGCCGGTGACCTCGCGGCGGCGCACGACGACTTCGCCGGCGCGCTGCTCCTCGCGCAGCGCAGCGGCGCGCCCGAGTTCGTGGCCAGCGCCCGGCTCGGCCTCGCCCAGGTGGCCCGGGTACGCGGGGACCTGGCCGCCGCGAGACGGCTCTGCGAGGAGGCGTTGACCAGCGGACTCACCGGCTGGTACGTCGGCGAGGCCGCCCGCGCGGAGATCGTTCTCACCCTGAAGGAGATCACCGAGGCGGAGAAGGCCGGTGCGCCGCCGTCAGCGGACGGTGCGTGATCCGTCAGCGCCGGACCGCACCGTGGGGGAATGACAACATTCGAGGTGGTCGCCGAGGGGTTGGGCAAGCGGTACGGCCCGACCCGCGCGCTCGACACGTTCGACCTGACAGTGCCGGCCGGCACGGTCCACGGCCTGCTGGGTCCGAACGGCGCGGGCAAGACGACAGCCGTACGGATCCTCACCACGCTGCTGCGCTTCGACACGGGAAGGGCCAGCGTGGCCGGGTACGACGTGCTGCGCCGGCCGGACGAGGTGCGCGCCCGGATCGCGCTGACCGGGCAGTACGCCGCGGTCGACGAGATCCTCAGCGGCCGGCAGAACCTGGAACTGTTCGGCCGGCTGTTCCGGCTCGGCCGACGGGAGGCCCGTCGACGCGCCGGCGAACTGCTGGAACGCTTCGGGCTGGACGACGCGGCGAGCCGGTCCGCCGGTGAGTATTCGGGTGGGATGCGTCGGCGACTGGACCTCGCCGCCAGCCTGATCCGTACGCCGCGCGTCCTCTTCCTCGATGAGCCGACGACGGGCCTGGACCCGCGCAGTCGCAACCAGGTGTGGGATCTGGTCCGTGGTCTCGTCGCGGACGGGACCACGGTGCTGCTCACCACGCAGTACCTGGAGGAGGCCGATCAGCTCGCCGACCGGATCTCGGTGATCGACGCCGGTCGGGTGGTGGCCGAGGGCTCGCCAGACCAACTGAAGGCGCTGACCGGCGGCGACCGGATCGAGGTGGTGGTCCGCGACGCGGCCGAGTTGGGCCACGCTGCCCGGCTCGTCGCGGCGGTCTGCGGCGCCGAGCCCGAACTCGACCGGGGAGTCCGACGGCTCAGCGCACCGGTGGTCGATCGCGTCGCCGGCCTGGTCGACGTGGTACGCGCGCTCGACGACGCCGGCATCGCGGTCGAGGACATCGGCCTGCGGCGGGCCACCTTGGACGAGGCGTTTCTGCACCTGACCGGGCACCGGCCCGACGACACCCGCGAGCCCGTCGGGGCCGGACGAAAGGCGGAGGTGGCATGACCACGGCGATCACCGACGGCTGGACGATGACCAGGCGGAACATGACCCACGTGGTCCGCGCGCCGGAGGAGCTGATCCTCTACTTCTCGCTGCCGATCATGTTCGTCCTGGTCTTCGGGTACGTGTTCGGCAGCGGCATGCAGGTGTCCGGTGGTGGCAGCTACCGCGAGTTCCTGCTGCCCGGGGTCTTCGTGATGACCATGCTGTACGGGCTCGGCGCCACCGCGACCGGCGTGGCCCTGGACCTCAGCCGGGGCGTGGTCGACCGGTTCCGGTCGATGCCGATGGCACGGTCCGCCCTGATGACCGGTCGCAGCGCCGCCGACCTGCTGCGCGCCCTGCTGGAGATGTCCACCCTGTTGGTCTGTGGGCTGCTCGTCGGGTGGCAGTGGCGGCAGGGTGTCGGCAAGGCGTTGCTCGCCGTCGGGCTCCTCCTGCTGCTGCGAATCGCCATCACCTGGGTCGGGATCTACCTGGCGTTGCTGGTCCGCAACCCGGAGACGGTCGGTGTGATCGTCTTTCCGGCGGCGTTCCCGTTCACCGCGATCTCCAACGTCTTCGTGTCGCCCGAGCTGATGCCGTCGGTCATCGGGACGATCTCGGAGTGGAATCCGTTGTCGGCCACCGTCGCGGCGATCCGCGAACTGTTCGGCAACCCGGGGCTGGGCGGCGACTCCTGGCCGGCGGAGCACGCGATGCTGCTGGCGGTGCTGTGGCCGGTGCTGCTGATCGCGACGTTCGCTCCGCTGGCCGTGCGCCGCTACCAGCGGTTGAGTCGCTGACGCCGGCCGCCCGCCGGGCTCAACGGTGGGCGGCCCGCAGCGCGTACGCGGCGGCGCCGACGGCGAGCACACCGAAGCCGGCGAGAACGCTGCCCAGCGGCAGGTTGACCGCCAGCAGTAGACAACCGAAGAGACCGAGGCCAGCGAGCACCCGGACCGGCAACCGCCGGTCCGGGTCCCGGCCCAGGGTGAGCGCCGCCGCGTTGGTGATCGCGTAGTAGACGAGCACTGTGCAGCTGGAGAACCCGATCGCCTGCCGTACGTCGCCGAGCAGCACCAGCAGGATCACCACGGCGGCGACCGCCAACTCGGCCCGGTGCGGCACCTGGTGCACCTGGTGCACGGCGGCCAGCGGGGCGGGCAGGTCACGGCGGCGGGCCATGGCGAGGGTGGTCCGACCGACCCCGGCGACCAGGGACAGCAGCACCCCGACGACCGCGACCGTGGCACCGGCGCGGACCACCCACGCCAGGCCGGGCAGACCGGCGGTGGTCACCACGTCGACCAGGGGCGCGGCGGAATCGGCCAGCCGGTCGGCGCCGAGCACGCCGAGCGTGACCACGGCCAGCACCAGGTAGATCACGAGCACCACCCCGAGCGCCAGCGGCAGCGCGCGCGGAATGGTCCGCTGCGGGTCGCGGACCTCCTCGCCGAGCGTGGCGATCCGGGCGTACCCGGCGAAGGCGAAGAACAGCAACCCGGCTGCGGTGAGCACACCCCGCGCCGAGCCGCCGGGCTCGCCGAGCCGGCTCAGGTGCACCGGCCCGCCCAGCAGGCCGACGATCGTGACGAGGGCCAGCACCGCGAGCACCAGCGCGACCAGCGCCCTGGTCACGGCTGCGGTCTTGCCGATGCCGCGCAGGTTCACCGCGGTCACCGCGAGCACCGCGGCGGCGGCGACCAGCCGGGCCTGGCCCGGCCACAGGTACGCCCCGATGGTCAACGCCATCGCCGCGCAGCTCGCCGTCTTGCCGACCACGAAGCCCCAGCCGGCCAGGAACCCGGCGAACGGCCCGAGACGCTCCCGCCCGTAGACGTAGGTGCCGCCGGACTCCGGGTAACGGGCCGCGAGCCGCGCCGAGCTGGTCGCGTTGCAGAAGGCGACGAAACCCGCCAGCACCAGCGCGGGCAGCAGGCCGGCGCCGCCGGCCGCCGCCACGGCCGGGCCGAAGACCACGAAGATGCCCGCGCCGAGCATCGAGCCCAACCCGATGACAACCGCATCGGGTACGCCCAGCCGCCGCGCCAGTCGATCCACGACCAAACCCTAGGGGTACGAGGTGAACGGCCGGTCCCATGCGCGTAGCCGGCCGGGGAGCGGCAGATCGTCCCACGGCACCCGGTGCAGCAGCCGGTCCAGGAGAAGGCCCAGCAGCAGCCCGGCCACCGAGTCGGTCAGCCAGTGCCAGCCCAGGTAGGTGGTGGTGGTGAGGACGACCAGCGGTGGCACGATGCGGATCACGGTGACCAGCCGATCCGGTAGGCGCCGGCTGAAGCTGCGGGCCAGTGGGGCGAGCAGCAGTGCGATGACCCCGTACCAGACGATGGCGTTGGCGACGTGCCCCGACGGGTAGGACTGGGCGAACCGGACCGGCAGGTCGTCGTGGAACAGCGGCAGGGTCTGCTCGGGCGGCAGGAAGGGCTCCTTGACGCTGGCGCTCGGTGCCGCCCGTGCGGTCCAGACCTTGAGCGGACCGATCGTCAGGTAGGTCAGCACGAAGCCGACCACCGGCGGCAGGATCGGCCGCACCGACCGCAGCCGGACGGCCAGCAGCACGCCCAACCCGGCGGCGATCAAGGTCAGTGGGGTGCCCTGGCCGAGCAGGTTGAACACCCGGGCCACCCAGTAGGCGACCGTCGGTCGGTGCCCGTCGGCCCAGTCGGCGACCGCCCGGTCCAATCCGAAGAGCTGATCGGCGGCGAGTGCCACCGTCAACCCGACCAGACCGACGAGCAGGAGCGCGTCGAACCACCAGCCGGCCGGGCGGACGGGCCGTAGCCGCAGGTCACGTCGTACCGCTGTGGGTTTGAGCACGCGACCACGCTACCGGCCCGGCGCCAGGCCGGGGTGTGCGGCGCTGTGGGCCCAACCACGATCAGGAGCGGATACCGGGGGCGACCAGTCATGCTTGTGCCCGTGCGGATCACGTCTGCCCTCGTGGACCCGGCGCTGCTCGACCTGCCCTGGTCGACACCGCTGGAGGAGTGGCCTGCCCAACACCTGGTCGCGCTGCCGCAGGGCATCTCCCGGCACATCGTCCGGTTCGTCCGGTTGGGCGACTACGTGTACGCGTTCAAGGAGACCCGCGAGCGGATCGCCGAGCGGGAGTACGACCTGCTCCGGTCCCTGGAGCGGATCGACTTTCCCTCGGTCGAGGCGGTGGCGGTCGTCGCCGACCGGCAGACCGAGGACGGGGAGCCGCTCGAATCGGTGCTGATCACGCGGCACCTGCAGTTCTCGCTGCCGTACCGGGCGCTCTTCTCGCACACCCTTCGGCCGGAGACGATGAGCCGGCTGCTCGACGCGCTCGCCGCCCTGATCGTGCGGATGCACCTGACCGGTTTCTTCTGGGGTGACTGCTCGCTGTCGAACACGCTGTTCCGGCGGGACGCGGGCGCCTTCGCCGCCTACCTGGTGGACGCGGAGACGGGCGCACTGCACAACTCGCTCTCCAACGGTCAGCGCGGCGAGGACCTGGAGATCGCCCGCGTGAACATCTTCGGTGAGGCGTTGGACCTGCAGGCCGCCGGCCTGCTGCACGAGTCCATCGACCCGGAGGTGGTCTGCGAGGAGGTCGTGCAGCGCTACGAGCGGCTCTGGCACGAGATCACCTACGAGCAGGCGATCGAGCGGGAGGCCCGGCACGACATCGAGGGTCGGATCCGCCGCCTCAACGAGCTGGGCTTCGACGTCGCCGAGGTAGCTATGTCGTCAATCGACGGTGGGCGTTTCCTGGTCCGGCCGAAGGTCGTCGACGCCGGCTACCACACCCGGCGGCTGCTGCGGCTGACCGGGTTGGACGCCGAGGAGAACCAGGCGCGCAAGCTGCTCAACGACCTGGATGCCTACCGGGCGGAGAGCGACCTGATCGACGAGCAGCAGGCCGCTCACCGCTGGCTCACCGAGGTCTTCGAGCCGGTGGTCAGGGCTGTCCCCGCGCACCTGCGCCGCAAGCTGGAGCCGCAGGAGCTGTTCGCCCAGATCATCGAGCACAAGTGGCTGCTCTCCGAGCGGGCCGGCCGGGACGTCGGGATGCGCCACGCGGTGCAGTCGTACCTGTCCGACGTGCTGGTGCACCGCCCCGACGAGCAGGCCGTTCTCGGCGTGGAAGTCGACAGCCTGAACTGAGACCCAGCCTGGCCGCCCGAGGCTGCGGCGGCGGTCCGGGGCTGTCATGGTCCGGGGCTTGGCGGTTCGGCTGGGCCTGGCGGTTCGGCTTGCTCACAACGATGCCTCGTCGGCTCGGGCGTGACGACCGGACTATCTCACCGCTGCCTTTGGAGCTGATGTCGTAAACGATTCAGCCCCGTCGGTTCGGCCAGGCAGCGAGGCCTGAGCACCCTGACGATGAGACTGATGTCGTAAACGATTCAGCTCCAAAGGCTCTCCAGGTGCCATGTCGAGCTGGCCCGCATGTGGAGCAGGAGCAGGCTGCGCGCGAAAGCCCCGGCGTCACTCCACCCAGGAGCCCCCGCGCAGCACCCGCACCACGTTCAGGTCGTCGTCGAGCACCACCAGGTCGGCGCGGAGGCCCACCTGGAGGGCCCCGACCCGGTCGCCCAGGCCGATGGCCCGCGCCGGGGTGGTGGCCACCATCCGGGCGGCGTCGGCGATCGGGATTCCGGCGTTCACGGCGTGCCGCAGCGCGGCGTCCATGGTCAGCGTGCTGCCGGCGATCGCGCCGTCGCGGGCGAGCCGGGCCACCCCGTCGGCGACGGTGACGGCCTGGCCGCCCAGCTCGTACTCGCCGTCCGGCATTCCGGCGGCGGCCATCGCATCGGTGATCAGCGCGGCGCGGTCCGGGCCGGCGGTCGCCGTGACGAAGGTCAGCATGCCGTCGTGCAGGTGCACCCCGTCGGCGACCAGTTCGCAGATCACGGTGGGCGCGTCGAGCAGCGCCACCACCGGCCCCGGCTCGCGGTGGTGCACCGGCCGCATCCCATTGAACAGATGGGTGCCGACACTGGCGCCGGCGGCGACCGCGGCGCGGGTCTGCTCGTACGTGGCGTCGGTGTGGCCCACCGCAGCCACCACCCGCTGCGCGGTGAGCAGCTTGATCGCCTCCAGTGCGCCGTCGCGCTCCGGGGCGAGGGTGACCATCCGGATCGCGCCCCGGCCCAACTCGATCAGCTCGGTCAGCTCGTCGGTCGACGGGTCGCGCAGGTACTCGGGGTTCTGCGCGCCGCAGCGGGCGGCCGACAGGTACGGCCCTTCGAAGTGGACCCCCGCCAACACGCCTTCTTCGACCAACGGGGCGAACGCCTCGGTGGCCGTACGCATCAGCGGAAAAGGTGCGCTGACCAGGCTGGCCAGCAGGGTGGTGGTGCCATGGGTCAGGTGGAAGCCGGCCGCCGCGCGGGCCTCGCCGGCGTCCCCGGTGGTGAAGGTGTGGCCGCCACCGCCGTGGGTGTGCATGTCGACGAAGCCGGGCAGGATCCAGTGCCCGTCGCGCACCGACGGATACTCGGCCACCGCTGTGATCCGATCGCCGTCCCACTCGACACAGCCCTGTCGGATGACTCCGGTCGGGGTCACCACTCGGCCGTTCACCCGTACGGTCATCGCTTCTCCTGATGGTCACGGACACCTACGGCGTCCAGGGCGAGCAGGGCGGCACCGAGGCAACCGGCCTCGTCGCCGAGGGCTGCCGCGACCAGTTGCGGCTCCCGGTGGAAGGTCATTCGTTCGTGCAGCGCCGCCCGCAGCGGGGTCAGCAGCCCATCCCCGGCCTGGGCCAGGCCGCCTCCGAGCACGATCGTCGCCACGTCGAACAGCGCCTGCCCGCTGGCCAGCCCGTCGGCGAGCGCAGTGATCGCCTCCTGCCAGACCTGGCCGGCGAGCGGTTCGCCGGCTGCGGCCCGCTCGGCCACCTCCGCCGCGGTCACCGTCACCGGAGCGTCGGTGGTCTCGCCGGCGAGTTCGGCGTAGCGGCGGCCGATCGCGGCGGCCGACGCGACCGCCTCCAGGCAGCCGGGGCGGCCGCAGCCGCAGCGCGGACCGTCGGGCCGGACCAGGATGTGGCCGATCTCCCCGGCCGCGCCGTTGGCCCCGACGGCGGCCATGCCGTCGACGACGTGCGCAGCGGCGATGCCGGTGCCGATCGCCACGAACAGCACGTGCCCGGTGCCGCGTCCGGCGCCGAGCCGGGCCTCGGCGAGGCCACCGACCCGCACGTCGTGGCCGAGCGCCGTCGGCAGGCCGAGCCGCGCCACCGTCAGGTCCCGCAGGGGTACGTCCCGGAAGCCCACGTTCGCCGACCAGACCGCGACGCCGCGCGCCTCGTCCACCACCCCGGGCACGGCGATGCCGACTGCGATCGGGGTGAGCCCGTCGGCGCGGGCCTTGTCGGCCAGCCCGCCGGCCACGTCCAGGATGGTGCCGACCACGGCGGCTGGGCCGCGTGCGGCGTCGGTGGGGTGCCGCTCGGTGCGTACCACGACGCCGTCCGGTCGGACCAGGGCGCACTTCATGCCGGTGCCCCCGACGTCCAGCGCAACGACCACGCGGTCGCGCACGCCGCCGTCGCTCACGGTGCCAGCTCGGTTCGCGACTGCGGGGCTCGCAAACCCGGCTCACTCCTCGCGCTCACGGTGCCAGCTCGGTTCGCGACTGCGGGGCTCGCAAACCCGGCTCACTCCTCGCGCTCACGGTGCCAGCTCGGTTCGCGACTGCGGGGCTCGCAAACCCGGCTCACTCCTCGCGCTCACGCCAGCACCACGGACCGGGTCAGGTGTCGGGGCGCGTCCGGGTCGAGGCCCCGGCTGGTCGCCAGCGCGACCGCGAAGCGTTGGGCCAGGATCAGGTCGGCCATCGGGTCGACCGGCGTACGCCCGGCTGACCAGCTGCCCAGCACCGTGCGCCAACCGTGTGTGCGGCTGTGCACGAACGCCGCGCCGGTGGCGGCGACGTCCTCGGGCAGCCCGTCGGGGAGCTCACCGAACGCCCAGACCAGCCGGCCCGGCGCGGCGACCGAGATGGGCCCGTGCCGGTAGTCCATCGCCGGGTACGCCTCGGCCCAGAAGGTGGCCGCCTCGCGGCACTTCAGCGCCGCTTCCTGGGCCAGCCCGACCGTCCACCCCCGACCGAGGAAGGTGACCTGCTCGATGGTGGCCGGGTCGATCGGCAGCGGGGACCGCACCGCCACCTCGGCGTCGGCGGCGAGCGCGGTCACCGGGTCGCCGAGCTGGGCCCGGAGCAGGGCCAGCGCGGTGGTCGCGAAGCGGGTCTGCACCACCGACCGCTCGTCGGCGAAGGGCATGGTCACGGTGGCGGTGGCCAGCTCGACCGCCGGGGACGCCGGGTCGCCGACGATGACGGTGGTGGGTGTGCGCCCGCGCAGCGCGGCGAGCAGGTCCAGCACCTCGGTGGTGGTGCCGGAACGGGTGATCGCTATCAGGCGGTCGTAGCGGCGGCCGGCGGGGAACTCGGACGCCTGGAACGCGTCGGTCTCACCCTGGCCGGCCTGCTCGCGGCGGGCCGCGTACGCCATCGCCATGAACCACGACGTGCCGCAACCGACGACGGCGACCCGCTCGCCGGGGCGTGGCAGGTCACCGCGTACGACCTCGGCCAGCCGGGCCGCCTCCCGCCAGCAGTCGGGTTGGCTCGCGATTTCCGCGTCCACGTACGCCATGGGAACTCCTCGCAGGGCCGATCGGTGCTCAATACGGCTCGTTAGACCCGCATTTCGCGCGTTATTCTGCGCGAGCGCGGGTGACCATGGCAACCGACCAGTCGATCGCGCAGGTCAGTCTTTTGCGCCAGCCTAGTTTCGCGCACTAGTGTGCACGCAATCAATCACCGTCCGTGCAGTTGCTGGGAGGGCCCCCGCGATGGACCGGTACGCCAGATGGAACGCCCTGCTCGAAATGTTGACCGACAACGGCCGGGTCAGCGTCGAGGCGGCGGCCGAGCGGCTGGACGTCTCGCAGGCCACCATCCGGCGTGACTTCGACCAGCTCGCGCAGCAGCAGATGATCACGAGAACCCGGGGCGGCGCGGTCGCCAACGGCGTGTCGTACGACCTGCCCCTGCGCTACAAGACGGCCAAGCACTCGGCCGAGAAGCAGCGGATCGGGGCGGCTGCCGCAGCGCTCGTCACGCCGGGCACCGTGGTCGGCCTCAACGGCGGCACCACCAGCACCGAGGTGGCGAGGGCGCTCGCCGTCCGACCGGATCTGAACACCAGCGCCGAGGGTGCCCAGCTCACCGTGGTGACCAACGCGCTGAACATCGCCAACGAGCTGCTGGTCCGGTCCCGGATGAAGGTGGTGGTGGCCGGCGGGGTGGTGCGTCCGAAGTCGTTCGAGCTGGTCGGTCCGCTGGGCGGGGCGCTGCTGCGCGAGGTCACCCTGGACGTCGCCCTGCTCGGTGTGGACGCGATCGACCCGCAGCTCGGCGCAGCCGCCCACCATGAGGGGGAGGCGGCGATGAACAACCTGATGGTGGCCCGCGCCAAGCGCGTGGTGATCATCGCGGACTCGTCCAAGCTGGGCGGTCACGCCTTCGCCCGGATCTGCCCGGTCGAGCGGGTGGAGACGCTGGTGACCGACTCCGGTGCCGCGCCGGAGGTGGTGGACGCGTTCCGCGCTGCCGGCGTCCAGGTCGTCTGCGCCTGAGCGGTCACGCTCCGTCAATGAATTAGCCCGATCGGCGCGTCGATGCATACCGCGTATTGCGCGGCCCTACATACCGCGTATGGTGTCGGCTGTCACGCCCACCCATCGGGGGAGGTGCAGCTTGCCAGCTGTCCTGGAGATCGAAGGTCTACGTAAGACGTACAAAAGTCGTCGACGCGGCACCCGCAACGCGCTCGACGGCTTCGACATGCGGGTCGACGCGGGGCAGGTGCACGGCTTCCTGGGCCCCAACGGGTCCGGCAAGACCACCACGCTGCGTACCCTGCTCGGCCTGATCCGACCCGACGGCGGCCGGATGGCGCTGCTCGGGCACGAGGTCCCCGACGCGCTGCCCACGGTCGCCGGTCAGGTCGGCGCGATCGTGGAGAGCCCGCAGTTCTTCCCGCACTTCACGGCACGGGACACGCTGTCCCTGCTGGCCGGTGCCGGCGAGGTGCCCGCGACCCGGGTCGACGAGGTGTTGGAACTCGTCGGGCTGCGCGACCGGGCCGGCGAGCGGGTCAAGACGTACTCGCTGGGTATGAAGCAGC
The DNA here is from genome assembly GCF_036902955.1 of Micromonospora sp. CPCC 205558. NCBI lineage: Bacteria > Bacillati > Actinomycetota > Actinomycetes > Micromonosporales > Micromonosporaceae > Micromonospora > Micromonospora sp. CPCC 205558. The sequence continues at coordinate 104,424 of NZ_JBAKHR010000026.1, read as the reverse complement.
GGCTCGCCGTGGCCTCGGCCCTGCTGAAGAACCCGAAGCTGCTCATCCTCGACGAGCCGGCCAACGGCCTCGACCCGGGCGGCATCCGGGAGATGCGCACCCTGATGCGTACCCTCGCCGAATCCGGAATGACAGTGGTGCTGTCCAGCCACATCCTCGGCGAGATCCAGCTGATCTGCGACTCGGTCACGATCATCTCGCTGGGCCGGCGGGTCGCGTTCGGCCCGGTCGACGAGGTGCTCGCGCAGCACTCGTCCGGTGCGGTCCGGATCCGGCTGGAGGCGGTCAGCGACCTGCAGGTGGCCACCGAGGTGCTCACCCAGGCGGGGATCCGGGTCACCGGTCACCCGGACCACCTCATGCTGGCCGGTGTCGACAAGCCGGCGTCGGTGACCCGGCTGCTCGCCGAGAAGAACCTCTACGTCAGTGAGCTGGCGCCGATCGCCGTCGATCTGGAGAGCGTCTTCCTCGAACTGACCGCCACCGTGCCGGTCCCCGGCCAGCACCGGCAGGTCGACGAGTCCATGAAGGTCGGCGGCACGGGTCAGCCCGGGCCCGCCGGGGGAGGGTGGGGCGCGTGAGCCTCTTTCGTACGGAGCTGCGCCGGCTCAGCAAGCGGCGCTTCACCCGCTACATGACACTGCTCGGCCTGCTGGTGCTGGCCGCCGTGGTGGTCGGGGTGTTCTTCACCAACCAGAAGATCGACGCCGGCCAGCTCGCCAAGGCCGAGCGTCAGGCCGACCAGCAGTACCAGGAGCAGGTGCGCTGGAGCGAGCAGGAGCGCGCCGCGTGTGAGCAGGCCAAGACGGCCGGCACGGCGACCGACGGCCGCTACCCGGACGACTGCTCGATGATCACGCCCCCGCCCCGGGAGCAGATCGAGGCGAGTTGGTTCCTGCCCTCGACGTTCGACTTCAGAAAGACGTTCGACGAGACTCTGATCCCGTTCGCGGCGATCCTCGCCCTGGTGGGGTTCGTCATCGGCGCGTCCTTCGTCGGCGCCGAGTGGAGCACGGGCGGCATGATGAACCTGCTGCTCTGGCGGCCGAAGCGGCTCACCGTGCTGCTCACCAAGCTGGCCGCGCTGCTCACCGGCATCCTGGCGGTGACGCTTCCTGCCGCAGTGCTGTGGTTCGCCGGGTTCTGGGCGGTCGCCACGTTCCGGGGCAGCACCGAGAAGATGACCTCTGGCGTCTGGCAGTCATTCGTGCTGACCGGGCTGCGCGGCGTGGCGCTGGTGTTGGTGTTCACCACCATCGGCTTCGCCCTCGCCTCGCTGGGTCGACACACCGCGATGGCCCTCGGTGGCGTGGTGGCGGTGATGGTGGTCGGGCAGTTCGGCCTGGGCATCCTGCTGGACATGGCGGGCGTGCGGTTCGCCGAGGCCTGGCTGTTGCCCACGTACGCGCTGGCCTGGATGACGAAGACGGTCACCTTGCAGGACTGGAACGCCTGCAACGCGACCTACTACGGGGAGTGCAAGCCGGCCACGATGGACATCACCTGGCAGCAGTCGTCCGTCCTGCTCTCGGTCGGGGTGGTGGTGATCCTCGGGGCGGCGCTCTGGGCGATGCGTCGCCGCGACATCTCCTGACCTGACCGAAGTGACGCGGCGCGGCCGGCCCGGCCGTCGGGGTTCCCGGCGGTGCGGGCCGGCCGCGCCGCTTGCTGCGTCCCTGGTCGCAGCTGACTAGGCTGAGCGACATGTCCGCCGACACCACCCCGGCCGCCCCCGAGCCGTCCATCGACGCTCGTCCGGGTGAGGCCGCAGGTGCTGCCGGGCCGACCGTTCCGAATCCCCGACCGGCGCCGCCCATCGAGACCGCCGACGTGCCCCCCGCGGGCGAGCCGGCGCAGCCCGCCGAGCCCGCGCCGGGGCTGACCGAGCGGGAGCGGGCCATCCTCGCCTTCGAGCAGCAGTGGTGGCGGCACGCCGGCGCGAAGGAGCAGGCCGTCCGCGACACCTTCGAAATCTCGTCGACCCGGTACTACCAGCTGCTCAACGGTCTGTTGGACAATCCGGCCGCCCTCGCCGCCGACCCCGTGCTGATCAGCCGACTCCGCCGGTTGCGCTCCTCACGAGCCCGCAACCGCCGTCGCTGACCCCGCGCGAGGCCCGTCCGTTCCCGCCCCAGCCCCGGCGCCCAGCCCCAGCCCCAGCCCCGGCGATCTTGCACTTTCTGTCGTCGATTCGCGTTCTTTGAGCATTTTGCCGGGACAGCAAGTGCAAGATCGCGGAGGTGGTCAGCCGGGCGGCACTGCGGCCGCATGCCGGCTGGCCCGGCGGGTAGGCGAGAGGCGCGCCGAGGCCGCTTGCGACCTCGGGCCCAGGAAGGGAGCGGGGTATGACGGCAACGAACCAGAGCGGCAGAGGACAGCAGGCTCGCCAGGAAGCCTCGCGCGTCGGCCAGCAGGCCGCGCAGGCCGGGGGTCAGGTCGCCCACACCGCAGCTGAGCAGGGTGGGCAGGTGGCCGCAGAAGCGCGGCGACAGGCCCAGCAGTTGACCGGTGAGGCGACCGGGCAGCTCCGGGAGCAGGCGCAGTCGCAGCAGCGGCGGGCCGCCGAGGGTCTGCGTGACCTGGGGCAGAACCTCAGTTCGATGGCCGAACGGGACGGCGATTCCGGGCTGGCCGGCCAAGTTGTACGCAAGGCGGCCGATGCCGCCCAGCAGGCCGCCGGTTGGCTCGACGAGCGCGAACCCGGCGAGGTGTTCGACGAGGTGCGCACGTACGCGCGGCACCATCCGGCGACGTTCCTCGCAGGGGCGGCGGTGGCCGGGCTGCTGGTCGGGCGGCTCACCCGTGGCCTGACCGCGCCGGCCTCGGGCAACGGTCAGGGTGCGAGCGCGCCCGGTGCTGCGTCACCCGCGCAGGGCGCACCGGCGGACGTCGGCCAGCAGCCGTACGTGGGGACGGCACGGGCGCAGAACGTCTCGCCCGCCGGTGAACAGGCGCGGGACCTGCCCGGCGGGGTGGCACCGTGAGCGCCCCGGAGAAGGAGCGGACCCAGGCCTCCGTCGGCGATCTGATCGGCGATGTGACCCGGGACATGTCCACTCTGGTGCGCAAGGAGGTCGAGCTGGCCAAGGCCGAGTTGCGCGAGGAGGCCAGCCAGGCGGGTAAGGCCGGCGGTATGTTCGGCGGCGCCGCGTTGGCCGGGTTCCTGGCGGTGCTCTTCGTGTCGTACGCCCTCTGGTGGGGGCTGTCCAACACGATGGACCAGGGGTGGGCGGCGCTGATCGTCGCGGTCCTCTGGGCCGCCGTGGCCGGTGGTCTCTTCATCAACGCCCGGACCCAGCTGAAGCGGGCTCGTGCGGTGCTGCCCCGGACCAAGCAGACTGCCCGAGAGCTACCGGACGCCCTGCGGGGTCGGTGAACGAGTCGGGAGGGAACAGGTCATGTCCAGTGATCCGGATCGGATCCGGCGGGAGATCGAGACCACCCGCAACGAGTTGAGCAGTGACGTCGACGCGCTGACCGACAAGGTCAACCCGCGTCGGATCGCCGGTGACCGCGTCGGGCAGGCCCGCGGCGCGTTCACCCGAGCGAAGGAGAAGATGATGGGCAGCTCGAACCACCTGGGGCAGGAGGCTGGCCAACGGATGTCGCACGCGGCCGGTTCGGTACGCAACGAAACCCGTTCACTCGGGCAGCAGTCCCGCGAGCAGGCTCAGGGCAACCCGATGGCCGCCGGCCTGGTCGCCTTCGGAGTCGGTCTACTGGCCGCCTCCCTGATCCCGCCGAGCGGACGTGAGCGACAACTCGCCGGGCGCGCGCGGAGCATGGTGAGTGAGCACTCTGGTGAGCTGCGCGAGCAGGCGAGCCAGGTTGGCCACCAGATGCAGGACAACCTGCGGGAGCCCGCGCAGCAGGCGGCGCAGTCGGTCCGGTCCAGCGCCCAGCAGGGCGTGTCCGCGGTACGCGACCAGGGCCGTTCGGCCGCCGGTCAGGTGCAGGGAGAGACGCATGCGGCCGTCGACGACCTTCGACAGCGCTGACCCGACCGATGCGCCGGGGCCGACGCCGGTGATGCGGGTACGCTCCGCCTCCGCGCCGGCCCCGGGCCGGCCGGTGAACGAGGACCTGGTCTTCCGCTTCGGCCCGTTGGTCGGTGTCCTGGACGGCGCGACAGTCCCGGACGGTTTCGACACCGGCTGCGTGCACGGGCCCGAGTGGTACGTCCGGCACCTCGCCGCCCGGATCGGCGTCGCCGAGGCGGTACGCCCGGCCGCCCGGCTGACCAGCAACCTGGCCGCGGCCATCCTCGCGGTGCGCGCCGACCACGGCGGTCAGTGCGACCTCGACCATCCGGGCACCCCGTCCAGCACGGTTTGCCTCCTGCGGGACTGCGGCGACCAGGTGGACTACCTGGTGCTCTGCGACAGCCCGCTGGTCCTCGACGCCGGCGGGCAGGTCAGCGTGGTCACCGACAACCGGCTGGTCACGGCGATGACGGAGCTGCGGGAGACCGTGGCGATCGTGCCGGACGGCACTGCGGACCCGGTCACCCGGTTCCGGCACGCCGTGAGCGTCCAGCGGGAGCGGATGAACCGCACCCACGGCTACTGGGTGGCGGCTGCCGACCCGGACGCGGCGTTCCACGCGGTGACCGGGACGGCGCCCCGGCACGGTCCGGGGGCGCTCCGGCGGGCGGCCCTGCTCAGTGACGGCGCGTCCAGCGCGGTGGAGCAGTTCGAGTTGACCGACTGGGCTGGTCTGCTGGACCTGCTGAGCGTCGACGGTCCGGGCGCGCTGATCGACCGGGTGCGGGACGCCGAGCGTGACCACCCGGACCGACTGCGCCGGCACAAGTCCACCGACGACGCGTCGGTGGTGTTCTGCGAGTTCGGGTAGGCGGTTTCAGCATTCGGCACCCGGTCGGGTGACAACGGAGCGTGATGTGGAACACCTGGGCCGCCCGACCGGCCGGTACCGCTGTCCGGACCGCCAGTGGATGGCCAATGGGGTGGACTTAGCCCGATGAGGGCGGCAGACTGCGGCACGTGGCGGGTGCTGTCCGGCTGGAGCCGGTGGACGAACGGAACCTGGAGCCGTTGCTCTCCGTAGCGGCTGCGGAGGCGGAACCCGGTGACGTCATGCCCCCGGTCGAAGCGCCCGCCGGCTGGTCGCTCGCCCGCCGCGAGGCGTTCCGCGAATTCCACCGGGCGAGTTTCGGCGGGCTGGACGGTCCGACCCGTTCGCAGATGTACGCCATCCTCGTCGGTGGCGAGGTGCTGGGCATGGTCCGGATGACGCGCTGTGATGAGCCCGGCACGGTGGAGACCGGGATGTGGCTCGGCCGCTCGGCGCGCGGGCAGGGAATCGGCGCGGCCGCCCTGCGGGAGTTGCTGAACGCCGCGGCTCGGGCCGGTATGCGGGCGGTGGTCGCCGAGACGACCCCTGACAACATCGGCGCGGTTTCGGTGCTGCAGAAGTGCGGCGCGAAACTGCGCGAGGACGACGGCAAGGTACGCGCCGAGATCTGCCTCGATTCGACGCCTCCCGCCTTCTGAGGTGCCAGGTGGGGCCGGCGGCGACCGCAGGGGCCGCCGCCGACCGCCCGGGGTCAGGCCGGCAGCCGGACGATGTCGTAGTCGGTGCTCGGCGTCGACTCCACGTCGAACCGGCCGTTCACCACGTACAACGCCGAGCCGAGCAGGTCGCCGGTGGCCGGCGACCGCAGCTGCGGGCCGGTGATCTCCCGCTGCACCACTCCGGCGGTGTACCCGGCGTTCATCCGGACCACCGCGACGACGTTGGTCAGGTTCCGGATCACGTAGAGGGTGCGTCCGCGCAGCACCAGCCCGTCGGCCCGTTCCACCGAGTAGCCCCCGAGGTCGACGAGGCGGCTGCCGCCGGTACGCGGGTCGACGCGTACGAGCTGACCGGTCAGCATCTGCGCGACCAGCAGGTCACCGTCCGGCAGTGCCACGATCCCGTTGTGGTAGACGTCCGGAGTGGCCGCCGGACCGCTGAGCTGCAGCACCCGGAAGGCGGTGGGGGCCGGAAGGCGACCACCCGGGCCCAGGGGCACCACATACAGCACCTGCCGCGCGGAGTCGGTGAAGTAGACCGCTCGCTGGGTGATCACGAGGTCGTTGACGTAGCTGCCCGGAACATCGGTGAACTGGTAGTGGGCCAGCCTGGTGCCGGTGTTCGCGTCGTACACGCTCGCGCCCCCGCCGGAGAAGTCGGCGGTCCAGAGCCGGCCCTGCGGGTCGAGCTTGAGGCCCGCCTTGTCGGTGCCGGGTGTGCCGGGGATCAGCACCGAGCCGCGGCCGGTGCGTAAGTCGCCCCGCCACACGGCACCGTCAAGAATGGACCCCACGAAGACGGTGGTGCCACGACCGATCGTCAGTCCTTCCGGAGTGAACCCGTTCGGCAGCGCGATCCTGTCGGGGAACGGCTTCGCCGGATGAGCCGCCGCCGGTGCACCGACCGAGACCAGGGTCGCCGCCGCCACGAGGGGGACGATGAGAAGAGAGAGCAGCTTGCGCAAGGAACACCACCTGACGTCGCAGTGGATAACTCCACTGAGGAATGTGACGTCTTAGGAACGCCCTGGGCGCGACGAAAGGTTGTACTGGTCTGGTCACTCCCTGCCGGCGGCGTACGCGGCCAGGCTGGCGACCTGGGCCGGATCGAGCGACGGGCGTACGCGGGCGCGGGCGGCCGACACGTGCTCGGCGGTGACCGTGGCGGCGGCGAGCGACTCCCGCATCGCGGCCAACGCCGCCTCGCGGATCAGCGCCGCGCAGTCCGCGGCGGAGAAGCCGGTCAGCTCGTCACCGAGGGCGGCCAGGTCGACCTCCGGTGCCAACGGCACCTGCCGGGACGCCGCCCGCAGGATCTCCGCTCGGGCGGGCCCGTCCGGCGGTGGCACGTAGACCAGCCGTTCCAACCGGCCCGGCCGCAGCAGCGCCGGGTCGACCAGGTCCGGCCGGTTCGTCGCGCCGACCACCACCACGTTGCGCAGTGTCTCCACCCCGTCCAGCTCGGTGAGCAGGGCGGCCATCACCCGGTCCGTGGTGCCACCGTCGGTGGCCTGGCCGCGCACCGGTGCGAGCGCGTCCACCTCGTCCAGGAAGATCAGGGTGGGGGCCGCCTCCCGGGCCCGACGGAACAGCTCGCGGACCGCGCGTTCGCTCTCACCGACCCACTTGGAGAGCAGTTCGGCGCCCTTGACCGACAGCACGTTGGCCCGCCCCGAGCCGGCCAGCGCGGTGACCAGGTACGTCTTGCCGCAGCCCGGCGGCCCGTACAGCAGCACTCCGCGTGGCGGCTGCACCCCGAGCCGGGCGAAGGTGTCCGGGTAGGTCAGCGGCCACAGCACCGACTCGGTCAACCTCTGCTTGACCTCGTCCAGCCCTCCCACGTCGTCCAGGGTCACCGACGCCAGATCCAGGGTGGACGCCGCCATCGTGGTGGGCCGGACCACCTCCCGGGCGGCGGTGAAATCGGCCATCGACACCGTCGGCGTCTCGGCGGACTTCTGCCGCAGCGCCGCGCGTACCCCGGCCTCCCGGACCAGTGCGGCCAGGTCCGCCGCGACGAACCCGGGGGTGCGCGCGGCCACGTCGTCCAGCCGGACGTCGTCGGCCAACGGCACCTGCCGGGTCAGCACGGTGAGCTGTTCGCGGCGCAGCGCCTGATCCGGGAGTGGGATGCTGATCCGCAGCGACAGCAGGTCGGGTGCGCGCAGTGCGGGGTCGACCGCCTCCGGCCGGCTGGTGGTGCAGACCACGGCGATGCCGGCGCGAATGCTCTCCACGAGCACCTGACGGAACACCGTCGCCACCGGGCCGGGATCGTCCGCGGGTGCGAGCGCCTCGACGTCGGTGACCAGCAGCACCGCCGGCCCGCCGGCGCGGGCCGCCGTCGCCGCGCCGCGCAACCGCTCGGCGGCGGCCTGACCGGCCAGCGCCGCCACCTCCGGCGCCCAGAGTGGGTGGACGCGGGCACCAACCCGGGCGGCCACCGCCCGCACCAGCGCCGACTTACCGGAACCCGCCGGGCCGACCAGCAACACCCCCAGCGAGATGGTGGTGCCGAGCCGGCCCAACACCTCCCGGTGGTGGAAGCCGAGATCCAGCAGTTCGGTCAGCTCCTCGGCCTGGGCCCGCAGCCCCGGCAACTCGTCCACGTCTGGTGCGTCCTCCGCCGGCACGGCGTCGGTGCTCGCACCCGGCCGGGCCGGCGCGGTGTCGACCGGGGCCGGCCCGGCGTGGGTGGTCGCGCCGTGCTGCCAACCGATCACCGTGCCCATGGTGACCAGCGCGCCGGCCGCCGGCTCGACCGTGACCACGGTGAGCAGCGTGCTGGTCCAGGCGAAACCGACGGTGTTGGCGAGGCTGCGCCGCGCCGCCTCGACCAGGCTGCGGACCGAGGCGTCCGGCAGCACGTCCTGCGGCAGCAGCGACACGTCATCCCCGGCGGTGAGCACCTTGCCCAGCAGGGCGAGCCGGAGCATCTCCGGGCTGACCGCCGCGACGACCTCCACCGGTCCGGCCAGGACGACCCGGCTCGCCGGAACCAACGGCACCGGAGTCACCCGCACCTGACCACCGTCGCGCAGACCCAGGTTGCCCAACGTCAGGTCGTCGGCGTACAGCAGAGCGCTGCTCGCGCCCGGCCCGGCAGCCACCGCGATCCCGGCCGTCTCCCGGCGACCGGCAAGGCGTACCGGGTCGCCGGGGCGTAGCCCCAGCGCGGTCAGCGCCTCCGGGTGCAGGCGCACGATGCCCCGTCGGGCGTCCAGCGCCGCCGGCCGCAGGCTCGCCGTCAGGGTCAGGTCGGGTTGCGCCACTGCCCGACCGTAGCCGTCAGCGGCCAGCCCCGCCGGTCAGCGCCGCGGATCCAGTTCGTCCAGGAGCGTCGGGTCGCGTCGGATCAACTCGGCCAACCGGGCCGCCGGGTCCGGGGTCAGCCCGTCCGGGCCGGGAGCCCAGGCCGGCACCGTCCGGCCGGAGAGCGGCCAGGCCGGCGGGGGGTCCACCGGGGTCGGCGGAGGCACCGGTCCGACCGTGACCGCGGGCCCGTCCCAGGCGACCCGCATCGGGTACGCCCGCCCGGCGTGCTCCACCTGCACGGTCACCGCCAGCCCGGGGTACGCCCCGACGACCTGGCGGACCGCCTCGGCCACCTCCTCGACGGGTCCCCATCCGGCCACCTCGCTCGGGGCCTCCACCCCCGCGTGCCGCGGGTCGTGCCGACCCGACCGGGTGTTGCGGGTGTCGCCGCCGAGGCCGGGCGGGCTCGACGGTGCGGTGGTGTCGTCACGGTCGGCGGCCCGACGGCGCGACGCCTCCTCACGTCGGGCCAGCCGGGCCAGCGTCTCGTCCAGGTCGCCCCTCACCAGATCACCTCTTCCCGCCACGGCCGGAGCTGGCTGGCTCAGGCCTTCCTGTCCCGGGTAGCGCGGTCCAGCGCGCGGTCCAGGACGACCAGTAGGGCGTCCCGCACCGACAGCCGGTCGCGGGCATCGAACTGCACCAGGGGTACATGATCGCCGATGGCCAGCGCCCAACGGATCTCGCCGAGCTCCAGGGCCAGTCGCCCGTCGAAGGCGTTGACCCCGACGACGAACGGCAGCCCGGCCCGTTCGAAGAAGTCGATGGCCGGGAAACAGTCGTCCAGCCGGGAACTGTCCACCACCACCAGTGCGCCGAGCGCTCCCCGGGCCAGGTCGTCCCACATGAAGCCGAACCGGGTCTGCCCCGGCGTGCCGAACAGGTAGAGCTTCAGGCTCCGGTCGATCGTCACGCAGCCGAAATCCATCGCCACCGTGGTGGTGGTCTTGGCGGACCGGGCACCCGGGTCGTCCACGCCGATCCCGGCGCTGGTCATCTCGGCCTCGGTGGTCAGGGGCGCGATCTCGGAGATCGCCCCCACGGTGGTGGTCTTGCCCACCCCGAACCCACCGGCCACCAGGATCTTGACCGGGATCGGCGGTGCGGCCGGCTTACCGACCGGAGGCGGCACCGACCCCGTTGCGGAGGAGGGCCGGTACGGCGGCGGTGCGGACGCCGGTGGCCCGGCCCGGCCGACTATCGGCCCGGTGCCCGCAGACATGCCGTAACGGGCGGCGGCGCTGTTCGCGGCGACCCCGCCGAGCGGGGCGGCCGGCCATTCAGGAGATCGCACGGAGTCCATCAATCACTCGCAGGATGAGATCGGGGTCGACAGCGTCGTCGGTGTCGGTGACGTGCACGTCCAGGTGCCCGGCGGCGCGTAGGTCGCCGACCAGGACCCGGACCACGCCGAAGTGCAGTCGGGCGCGGGCCGAGATCTCGGCCACCGAGATTGGCTCGACGCAGAGCGCGATGATCGTCTGAAGTTCCGGTGCCAGCAGGGCGCCGGGCGGGCCGACCCACCCGGCGCCGTCCATGCGGACGGTCACCTGGGTCTCCAGCCCGATCGCCGGGTCGGCGCCCGCCACCCGCCCGGCGGTGAGCACGAACGGACGAGGACCGGACGGCTGCTCCTCGGCCGGCTCCGGCAGCACCGGTGTCGCCGCCGCGCCGTCCCCGAACGATTGTGACGTGCGCAGGTACGGGCGGATCCGAACTCTGGGTTCCGAATCCGGATCGTCGCCGGCGACGTCGGGGGTCACTGCTGAACGGCGTTCTTCAACTCGACGATCAGTCGCGGGGTCAGGGCGCCACCGGCCCGCCCGGCGAAGAGCGTCATCTCGTACGCGACGGTGCCCAGGTTCGCCGACCGGTCGGCGACCACCCCGAGCACGGAACCGCTGCTGATCGCGCTGATCAGCAGGTAACCGTCGGCCATGTCGACGATCACCCGGTTCAAGCCGCCGAGCGCGTACCAACTGGCGGCCCCACCGGCGAGGCTGGTCATCCCGGACACGACGGCGGCCAACCGCTCCGCGTTGGACCGGTCCTTGATCGCCGACATGGCCATCAGCAGACCGTCCGAGGAGACCGCGATCGCCTCCAGGACCCCGGCGGTGCTGGACGTGAAGGAGTCCAGCAGCCAGTTGAACGTACGGGCCTCCGGGCTGAGGTCCCCATTGGCGCCGGGCTGAGTCTGGTCGACGTTTTCGTGCAGGAAGGGGCTGGTCACCGTGATGATCCTTCTTCGTTCCGGTGGTCGGGGCTGACTTCGCGGAGAGCGCGGGCGACGCCCGCCTCGAACTCGCTGATGAGGTCGCGGACCTCGGCCGGGTCACCGAGGTGGGTAGTGGGCGGTTGGCAGGCCGGGACGGCGGTGAGGTTCTCCCCCGGTACCCGTCGGCTCAACCGGGGCCGCTGCGGTGCCGCATCGGTCGAGCCGCCACCGCGCGGCACCGTGGGGCCGGCGCCACCCGGTGTGCTGGGCAGGTCGACGGTCGTGCCCAGCCCTGCCGCAACCCGGGCCGACGGGTCGCTGGTCGTCCGCGCCGACGCACTGTCGGCGCCCGGTGCCACCTGCGACTCGGCGCGGCGTACCCCGGCTTGGAAGGCCTCGACCAGCGCGCGGGCGGCAGCGGGGTCCGCGCTGGTGGCGTCCACCGGCCGGGTCGTCGCGGCGGTGGCGTGCAGACTGGCCCCGGGCACGCGCTGCCGCACCCGTGGCCCAGCTGGCGTGCCCGCCGGTTGCGCGCTCTGGGGTTCGGGAACGGTCTCCTCCGGCTGACCCCGGCCGAACGCGTTCCAGGACGGGCCGGCGTCCAGGCTGCGGGTGGCCCGGCTGAGCAGGTCCGAGTCGAAGCGTGCCGGCACGGCGACGGCCGTCGCGCGGGGCCGCGCCTCGTGCTCGGCGTCGAGGGTCGCAGTGGTACGCCGATCCGGCACCGCGGCGCGGGCCACGGTGACGCCGGCGCGGTCGGCGCGGCGCAGCACCAGCGACGCCGACGGGATCTCCAGCTGTGCGGTCACCCCACCGCCGCCGGTGGCGGCCAGGGCAACCTGCCAGCCGTGCCGACGGGCCAACCGGCCCACCACGAAGAGGCCGAGCACCTCGGTCGGGGCCAGGTCGAGCCGTTCCCGGCGGGTGAACCGGGCGTTCTCCTCGGCCAGCCGTTGCTCGCTCATGCCGATGCCGTGGTCCACCACCGTGAGCCGCGCACCGAGGCCGGACGTCTCGGCGGTCACCAGCACCCGGGTCTGCGGCGGGGAGAAGACCGTGGCGTTCTCCATCAGCTCGGCCAGCGCCAGGACGAGGTCACCGACCACCGCCGGGGCGGCCGAGACGCCCGCCGGCACCTGCACCTCCACCCGCGTGTAGTCCTCGATCTCGCCGAGCGCCAACCGGACCACGTCGGCCAGCGGCACCGGCGCGGTGTGCGCGTCGGCCCCGGCCGAGCCGGAGAGCACCACGAGGCTGCCGGCGTTGCGCCGCAACCGGCTGGAGATGTGGTCGAGTCGGTACAGGTGCTCCAGGCGGCCGGGGTCGGCCTCCTGCTGCTCCAGCCGGTCGATCAGTGCGATCTGCCGACCCACCAGATTCTGGGTACGCCGCCCGACGTGGCCGAACATCTGCGCCACGTTGCGTCGGCCGGCGACCTGCCGCTCGACCAACTGCGCCGCAGTGTTCTGCACCCGGTCGAAGGCCCGCGCCAGGTCGCCGATCTCGTCGTTGGCGCGGATGTCCACCGGCTCCAACCGGACCGCCTGGGGTCTCTCCGTCTCGTCGTCGGTGACCCGGACCAGTTCCGCCTCGGCGACCCGGGCGACCCGGTCGGCCGAGCGGGTGAGCCGGGTCAGCGGTCGGGCCACCGTCCGCGCCACCGCCACGCTGAGCAGCACCACCAGCGTCAGGATCAACGCCGCCAAGGCACCGACCAGGTACGCGGCGGTCAGCGCCCGCCGCTGCTCGGCAGTTACCTCGGCGAGCACGTCGGCGACCAGCTTCTTTTCCACGAACTGGCCGAGCCGGATCATCGTGCGGACGGCCGGGAAGAGCGCCTCCAGCGGCACGTCGCGGACCGCGCCGGCCGGATCCCGGGCGCTGGTTACCAGGAAGTCGGGGCTGGTACGCGCGGCCACCGCCGCCTCGTTGAGCTGAGCCACCGTGAGCTGCTCGGGCGTGATCAGGCTGCGGAAGCGCGAGTTGTCGACCTGGAGCGCGGCGATGCACGCCACGTACCCGGCTGTGGTGTCCGGGGTGCCGATCGCCTTGACCAGCAGGCTCAGGGTGGCGCAGGCGCCGAGGCCCTCGTCAGCGCGGAGCAACCCGTCGAGGGCGAGCACCTGCCGGCCAGGCAACGTGTTGGTGTCCACGCTGAACGGCAGCCGCAGTGATTCGATGATCCCCTTGTTGACCGGGCCGAACGCGTCCATCACCTGACCGGGGTTGGCGGCTCGGGTCAGGACGGCCGTCCGCAGGTCGATGAGACTGGACACGCCGTCGAGGGCGCGGTCGACCTCGTCGGTCAGCGCGTCGCTGCGCGCCGCCCGGAGGTCGGCCACCCGGTCGTCCACGTCGGCGGACTTACGGACCAGCTCACCGCGTTCGACCCGGCCGAGCAGGAAGCCGACGGAGAGGACGCGTTCCTGCTGGAGATCCTGGACGAGGCTGCCGACCCGGCTGGCCAGCCGGACCCGCTCAGCGGTGTCGGCGGCCCGCTGTGCCGCGGCGACCCGGTCGAGCATCACCGGCACGGCCAAGCCGACCATGCTGAGCAGCGGGATCACCACGAGCAGGGCGAGCTTGCCGCGGATCCGGAGCCTACCGAGCAGCATCGAACGCCCCCCACGGTGCGGTCTCCGCATCAGCGGTCGCGCCGACCGGTTGCAGTGCCCGTGGCTCGTCGGCCGGCGGTTGCCACGGGTCCCGGTGTGGCGGGGTGTCGGGGCCTTCCGCGTGAGCCGCGGCCAGGGCGGCCCGACGGCGGGCCCGGCGGGCGGCGGCGACCAGCAACGCGGCGAGCCAGCCCAGCAACAGGGCGGCGACGACCCCCGCGCCGGCGGTCGACCAGCGGTCCCGGTTGAGTCGGTCGATGCGCTCGACCAGCAGGGCGTCCAGTTCGCTGAGGATGACCGGCTGAAGTTGGCGGGCCGAGTTGTGTGAGTTGACCGCGGCGGCACTCAACTGGCTCGGGTTGACCACGCCGGTGTCCTTGCCCGGCAAGGAGTACGCGGCAAGCGCCTCCGTCGAACGCTGATAGGTGTCCAGCGGGGTCAACACGTTGGCGCCGAGGTCGGTGCTCTCCGAACCGTCCACGGCCGAACGCAGGTTGTCGACGAGGTCGGCGGCGGGCGCCAGGGCGGAAACCCGTAGGCCGCTCAGCTCCATCAGGCCGCGCGGCTGGTCGGCGGCGGGGCGGCGGGAGACCAGCGTGCCGAGGTCGGCGAGCCGGCCGGCGGCGACCACCGCCTCGGGCAGTTCCTGGCCGGCGCTGTCCTGGAGGAAGAACGAGTCGGAGTCGGGGTCGCGGACCAGCCCGGAGCTTTCCCGGACCTTTCGGTGCAGGGCCAGCAGCAGGTCGGCGACTTCGGTGTACGCGGTGTAGGCGGCCTCGGGGTCGGCGACGCTGCGACCGCGCAGCGCCTCCAACTTGGCCCGTACGCCGGCCCAGCGCTCCTGGCTGAGCAGTTCCCCGCCGATGCGGGCGTCCACCGCGGCGGTCTCCTCGACCGCCTTGTTCAACGCCTCCCGTGCCACCGGGCGGCCGTTGACCGCGTTGGACTGGGCCTCCACGAGGGCGTCGGTGACCGCCGCCAGAGCGGTGAGGTACTGGACGCCGAGCCGTTCCCGGGCGGCGAGGTCGCGGTCGTCGGTGATCTGCCGCCAGTTCGACGTGACGAGCAGGCCCAACGGTGCCAACAGCGCTCCGATGAGCAGCAGGGGCAGCAGCCGGCCCAGCGTGGACGGCCGTCGACGGGCCCGCGGCGCGGGGACTGTCATGTGTGTCTCCTCCGGCGTGGGGCGCGGGTCGGCGCGGCGTCGGGCTAGCCGACAAGTCCCGTCCACCGGACCGGAAAACTAATCGAACCCCGGACTGGTCAGACCTCACTGAACGAGTCAGGTTTACGTCAGTTCGAGTCATGTCACCATTTGTCCTCGTTGCCGGCACGCTCCGTGTCGGCTGTGGGCGTGACATGGAGGGATCGATGTGGATATCCGCGGAAGATCGGAATTCACGGGATCCGAAGTCAACTCGCTGTGCCGCGTCGGACGTTGCGCGCTCGCACCCCACTCCGCACCGATCGGGGCAACCGGACGGACGTACGGCGGATCTCAGCCAACGCTCAGGCTGCGGGCCGTACCGTGTGCCGCATGACATCGCCGTCGCCGGCCGCGTGGTTCCGGCGTGCCCTGCCCACCCGTCGCCGCGCGACCGCCGCCGTGGTGGTCGTCGTGCTGTTGGCCGCCG
Source organism: Micromonospora sp. CPCC 205558 (assembly GCF_036902955.1). Lineage (NCBI taxonomy): Bacteria > Bacillati > Actinomycetota > Actinomycetes > Micromonosporales > Micromonosporaceae > Micromonospora > Micromonospora sp. CPCC 205558. The sequence goes on along the minus strand of NZ_JBAKHR010000026.1, from coordinate 89,108 downwards.
CCGTGACCTGGGCGGTGTGGCCGCAGGGACCGGGCGTACGCACCGAGAGCGCGATGCTCACCGTCCGCTCCGGACCGTCCGGCGACCAGCCGGTGAACCTGGACACCACCCTCTACCTGCCGGACGACGCCTCGTCCGGTCGGAAGGTGCCGGCGGTGCTGTTGGCGCACGGGTTCGGCGGCACGAAGGAGTCGGTGCGTTCCGACGCGGAGGAGTTCGCCGGGCGCGGCTACGCGGTGCTCACCTGGACCGCCCGGGGTTTCGGCCGCAGCGGTGGTGAGATCCACCTGGACAACCCGGACTACGAGGTGCGCGACGCTGAGCGGCTGCTGGACTGGCTGGCCGCCCGGCCGGAGGTGCGCACCGACGCGGCCGGCGATCCGAAGGTCGGTGTGGTCGGCGGCTCGTACGGCGGTGGGTTGGCGTTGCTGCTGGCCGCCCAGGACCGTCGGGTCGACGCGATCGTCCCCATGATCACCTGGAACGACCTGTCTCGGGCGTTCCTGCCGGAGAGCACCGGCGCAGCGCCGACCGAGGGCGTGTTCAAGAAGGGCTGGGCCGGCCTGTTCTTCGGCGGGGGCGGCAACGTGGGCTCCGGCCCGGCCGGGCTCTCCGGCGCGACGGCGGCCCAGCCGCAGGGCGCACCGGCGTCGGCCGGCCCGCCCAGCCCCGGGCCGGGTGCCGGGCCGGGCACCGGCCCCGGTGGCGCCCCGACCGGTGCCGCCGACCCGTCCTGCGGCCGCTTCGCCGCAGACGTGTGCGCCGCGTACCTCCGGATCGCCACCACCGGACGCGCCGATCAGGCCGCCGTGGACCTGCTGCGCCGCTCCAGCCCGGCGGGTGTGCTGGATCGGATCAAGGCGCCCACCCTGCTGGTGCAGGGCGAGGCGGACACCCTCTTCCCGCTCGGTGAGGCGGACGCGAACGCCCGCGGTATCGCCGCCACCGGCACCCCGGTACGGGTCGCCTGGTTCACCGGTGGGCACGACGGCGGCAGTGGACCCCGTTCGGACTCCGACCGGGTGAAGTTCCTGACCGTCCAGTGGCTCGACCACTACGTCAAGGGCGAGGGCGACGCGCCCGGCGAGGACTTCACCTGGTCACGGATCGCCGGTTTCGACGCGCTCGACCGGGGTCTCGTCGCCACCGGTTTCCGCCGCGCCGACTACCCGGGCCTGACCGGCAACGCCCGCCGGGAGGTGACCGTCACCGGCCCGGCGCAGCCGATCGCGAACCCGCCGAACGGCAACCCGGCCGCCATCTCCTCGATCCCGTTCGCGGGCGGACTCGCCTCGCTGCTGGACGGCGTGGCCGGCGACGTGCCCGGCCAGCACGCCCAGTTCGAGTCCACCCCGCTGACCGAGGCGGTCGACGTGGCCGGGGCACCCACCGTCACGCTGCGGGCCGCGTCGCCCACCGGCGAGGCGGTGCTCTTCGTCAAGCTCTACGACGTCGACAAGGACGGCGCGGCCACCCTGCCGAACGGCCTGGTCGCCCCGATCCGGCTCACCGGTCTGCCGCAGCAGGTGCAGGACGCCCGCCCGGTCACCGTGACGCTGCCCGGGATCGTCCGCCGGGTGGAGGCCGGACACCGGCTGCGGCTGGTGGTCGCCACCTCCGACCAGGCGTACACCACGCCCGCCGAGCCGACCGTCTACACGGTGGCCGCGGACGGCGCGGTCAGCCTGCCCACTGTCGACGGCGAGCCGATCCCCACCGCGGCCACGATCTGGCGCTGGGTGCTCGCCGGTCTGCTCGCCGCCATCGTGATCGGGCTCGTCGTGGTCGTCGCCCTGGTCCGCCGCCGGCACCGCCGCCAGGACCGGTCGGTGCATCCGGAGTACGCGGACACCCCGCTGGCCGTGCGCGCACTGCGCAAGGAGTACGCGGACGGCTTCGTCGCCGTGTCGAACGTGGACTTCGAGGTGCACCCGGGTCAGGTCGTGGGTCTGCTCGGGCCGAACGGCGCCGGCAAGACCACCACTTTGCGGGTGCTGATGGGGCTGACCCAGCCGACCGCCGGGGAGATCTACGTCTTCGGTCGGCGGCTGGTGCCCGGCTCGCCGGTGCTGTCCCGGATCGGGGCGCTGGTGGAGGGGCCTGGCTTCCTGCCGCACCTGTCGGGTCTGGACAACCTGAAGGAGTACTGGCGGGCCACCGGGCGGCCGTGGGAGGACGCACAGTTCGACGCGGCGCTGGAGATCGCCGGGCTGGGTGACTCCGTGCACCGGAAGATCAAGAACTACAGCCACGGGATGCGTCAGCGTCTCGCCATCGCCCAGGCCATGCTCGGCCTCCCCGAACTGCTGGTGTTGGACGAGCCGACCGACGGGCTCGACCCGCCGCAGATCGCCGAGATGCGCCGGGTGCTCCAGCGGTACGCAACGGACGGCCGGGCGGTGCTGGTCTCCAGCCATCTGCTGGCCGAGGTGGAGCAGACGTGCACGCACGCGGTGGTGGTGAACAAGGGCCGGATCGTGGCGTCCGGGCCGGTGGAGGAGATCGTGGGCGAGTCGCCGAGCGTGCTCTTCGATGTCACCGACCCGGTGGCGGCGCGGGCGGTGCTGGACCGGCTGCACGGGGTCCGCGTGTTGCCGGAGAGCGACGGCCAACTGGTGGTCGACACCAACGGCACGGCCCGCAGCGAGGTGGTGGCGGAGTTGGTGCGCGCCGGCATCGGAGTGGATCGGGTGGTGCCTCGGCGGCGCCTGGAGGACGCGTTCCTCGCCCTGGTGGGCGAGAACTCTCGGGGAAGCGGTGACCGGTGATGGTTGTTACTGACGCGGGTGAGGCCCGTGGCTACCGGCCGTCGGCCACCATGCCGTTCGTGGCGGAGTTCCGTCGGCAGGCGTCCCGCCGGCGGACCCAGCTGGCGCTCGGGTTCATGGTGTTGCTGCCGCTGATCATCCTGATCGCGTTCCAGTTCAATTCCGGTGGCGACGACGACAACGGCCGCAACGAGTTCGCCAGCCTGGTCGAGCTGGCCACCTCGGGCGGGCTCAACTTCACCCTGTTCTCGATCTTCGTCTCGGCGTCGTTCCTGCTGGTGGTGGTCGTCGCGCTGTTCTGCGGCGACACGGTAGCCAGCGAGGCGAGCTGGGGCAGCCTGCGGTATCTGTTGGCGATCCCGGTGCCCCGGGCGCGGTTGTTGACGGTGAAGCTGGTGGTCGCGCTCGCGTACTCGGGACTGGCCCTGCTGCTGTTGGCCGGCACCGCGTTGCTGGCCGGCACCCTGCGCTACGGCTGGTCGCCGCTGCGCAGCACGGTCGCCGCCGAGTTGGAACCCACCGAGGGGTTGCTCCGGTTGCTGGCCGTGCTGGGTTACCTGGCGGTCGTCCTGCTGGTGGTGGCCGGTTTGGCGTTCCTGCTGTCGGTGACCACGGACGCCGCGCTGGGCGCGGTGGGTGGCGCGGTGCTGCTCTGGATCCTGTCCAGCATCCTGGACCAGATCACCGCCCTGGGCGCGCTGCGCGACTTCCTGCCCACCCACTTCAGCACCGCCTGGCTGGGCCTGCTCTCGACTCCGGTGCAGACCGACGACGTGGTGCGCGGCTGCATCTCGGCGATCAGCTACGCGACGCTGTTCTGGGGGTTGGCGTTCTGGCGGTTCACCCGCAAGGACATCACCTCGTAGCGGATCGGCTCACAGCCGACTGTCGGGCGGGCTCACCGACGACGGCACCGCGCTCGGTGCTGGCGGCGGGGCCGGCCGGGTCGGCACCGGCGCGGACGGGTCGGCCTTCTTCCAGGCGCTGACGCCGATCCGGCCGGTGTTGCCGAGGTCGATCGGCCCGTCCGGGTCCACCTCTGCGGCCGGCTGCCCGGCGGCGGGTGCCACGGTCAGGAACTCCCCATTCGTGGCCACCACTGTCGAGTCGGTCACCAGGTTGCGCCAGAGCACCACGGCGGTGGCCCGCTCCCCGGCGGCGAGGGTGACCTTCCGGGGCGGTTGGTCGAAGCCTGAAGTGATCCCCTTGGCGCCGTTGACCACCCGCAACATGATCGGCTCGCGCTCTTCGTCGAACACGTGCAGCACCGGGTAGCCGTTCAGCTGGTAGGGGCGGTCACCGCAGTTGACCAGCTCGATGCCGAGGGCGCGCAGGCCCATGGCCGCGTCCCCGCCGGTCGAGCGGATCCGAACGCCGGTCGGCGGGCACTCGGCCAGCGGGGCGACGGTCTCTGACGGGCTTGCGGTCGGGGTGGGCGCGGTCGCTGGTCGTGGGCCGTCCGGGCCGCCCTGGCCGCGATGATCGTCCGGAGTGCAGCCGCCGAGCACGAGAGCCGTCGCGATCGTTGCGCTGATGCGTCGTGTTGCGGTGTCGCGAGGGATCATCCGTTGATCCTCGCTCACCGCGGCAGCGCACCGCCGCGTGCCCTCGCTGGCCCACTGCACTGCCGCGCGCCCTCGCTGGCCCACTGCACTGCCGCGTGCCCTCGCCCCACTGCACCGCCAGACGAGAGGGTCGCTGACCTCTCCTGGTGAGCCTTTGGAGCTGAATCGTTTGCGACATCGCCTCCGTGGATCGCGCGGCGCCGTCCGGCGCGCGATATCCCTGGGTTTCGGCAGGCGATAAGGGGGGGTGGGGCCCGGGGGTGCCCTGCGTCTATGGCGGCTGGACGGCCCGTACCCACAGTGTGGGAGCGTGCCCACGGCGGTCGGCGTGGCTTGAATTTTCTTCTTTTCGCAGCTCAAGGGCCCGAGAGGCGTGCCTGTGAGGCTGTGCGCGCTCGACGCGAGGCTCTAGACGCCGGTACATTCCGGCCGGGGACTTTCCCACTAACAAGGAATTTATAAGCGTCGATACTTTCATGCCTCACATTGAAGGGGTCCGATTCCTTCGATGGAGGTACCGATGAACGCTTCTCGGCTCGGCGGGCCGACCCTGTCCCTGTTCCGCATCGTGATCGGCCTGCTGTTCACGTTGCACGGCTTGACCTCGGTATTCGGGTTGTTCGGCGGCAACCCGATGACCGGTGAGGCCATCGCGCTCGGCGCCTGGCCGGGCTGGTGGGCCGCGCTGATCCAGCTGGTCTGCGGCGCCCTGGTGCTGGCCGGTCTCTTCACCCGACCCGCCGCTCTTCTCGCATCCGGCTCGATGGCGTACGCCTACTTCGTCGTGCACCAGCCGGACGGTTTGCTGCCGTTGCACAACGGTGGTGAGCTGTCGGCGCTCTTCTGCTGGTCGTTCCTGCTGGTCGCGGCTCTCGGTCCGGGTTCTTGGGCGTTCGACACGCTGCTCGCACGTCGCCGCGACGTTCGGTCCGTGCCGGCGGCGCCGGTGACTGACAACAGCCCGATCGTCGTTTGACCGCACCTGTACCGCGCGTCGCCGGGGCCTCGACGAGGCGGCCCCGGTGACGCGCCCGGTCAGGGGTTCCCCGCCCTCGGAGTGCTTCGCGAGGGCCGCGCACCGGGGTCCCGGCTCTGCGCTCGCGCACCGGGGTCCCTCGCGCATCGGGGTTCCGGCTCGGCGCTGATGTCGTAAACGATTCAGCTCCATAGCGTGCGCGAGGGGCAGGTCTTACCCGCCCCGCAGCGTGCCTGGCGGCGACGACGCGGGAGGGCCGCAGCGTGCCTGGCGGCGACGACGCGGGAGGGCCGCAGCGTGCCTGGCGGCGACGACGCAGGAGGGCCGAAGCGTGACGGCGGCCGAAGCGTGAGGGCCGCAGCGGGAAGCCCGCAGCGGGAGCGTCAGGCCGGCGGGCGTTGGGCGAGGACCGCGTCCAGTAGGCCGGGGTAGAGCTGGTCCAGCTCGTCGCGGCGGAGCCGGACCAGTCGGCTCGTGCCGGCGGCACGGGTCCGGGTCAGGCCGGCCTCACGCAGCACCTTGAGGTGGTGGCTGCGGGTCGCCTTGGAGACGCCGAAGTCGAAGCTGCCGCAGGGGGACTCGCTGCCGTCGGCGAGCGCCCGGACGATCTGTAGCCGCACGTCGTCGGCGAGTGCGGCCAACACGCTGGTGACCGGTACGGCGGTCAGGTCGGGCTCGTGCGGCTCCATGTGACCAGTGTAACCCTTGTTCGACAATCATCGAACAACACCCTATGGTCGGTGTCGTTGGTTCGATGATACTCGAACATTGGAGTTGCCGATGCGATCCCGCGCCACCGCTTACCCACTGGTAGCCGTGCTCGGCTGGGGCGTGATGTTCCCGATCCTGGCCAGCGCGCTCAACCGGGTCGACCCGCTCAACCTGACCACCGCGCGCTACCTGCTGGCCGCCGTCGTCCTGGTCGCCATCCTGCTGTTCCGTGAGGGGGCCGGCGCGCTGCGGCACGGTGGTCGAGCACGGGAGGTGCTGGTGCTCGGAGTGGTCGGCTTCGCGGGCTTCAACCTGCTCACCAACCTGGCGCTCGAACACGCCGCCCCACAGCAGATCTCACTCTTCGTGGCCACCACCCCGGTGATCACCCAGCTCGTCCGTTGGGCTCGCGACGGCGTACGCCCGAAGCCGCTCCTGCTGGCCCTCTCCCTGGTGGCGCTCCTCGGAGTCGGCCTGGTGATCACGCGCGGGAGCCTGGCCGGGCTCGGCCAGTTCGGTCTCGGCGGGCTGATGATGATCGGAGCGGTGCTGGGCTGGGGCATCTACACCCACGGTGCCAGCCGGTTCGGTGAGTGGTCGCCGCTGCGCTTCACCACCCTGACCGCGCTCGCCGGCACGGCCGCCATGCTCGCTCTGAGCATCGGCGCCGACGCCGTCGGCTGGCAGCACGCGCCGGGCGCCGCCGACCTCGTGGCGGTCACCCCGCAGCTGGCGTACGCCGTGCTGGTGGGCGCCGTGATCTCGGTCCTGGCCTGGAACACCGGCGTGCAGCGACTCGGCGCCGCCAACGCCGCGCTGTTCATGAACCTGGTCCCGGTGACCACCTTCGCGGTGCAGATCGTTCGCGGCTACCGCCCCGAGCCCGTCGAGCTGGTCGGGGCCGCCATCACGATCGCCGCCCTGATCGCCGCGAACCTCGCCGCCCGCCCCCGGACCGCGTCGCTGCCCCGGCCGGGCGCGGTAACGGACCCGATCGCGGTGACCGACCCTGCGGCCGTGAGCGCCCGCTGACCCACTCCCTGGGATCCGCGCTGGAGGCCGTGCCCAGCTTTGCCTAGACTCGACGGCACAACTTAATACCTCATCCAGAGGGGCTGAGGGATACGGCCCGACGACGCCCCGGCAACCACCCCGCGCGCTCACCGCTGAGCGACCCGCGGGGCAGGTGCCAATTCCGTCCCCGCCGCACCGTGCGATGCGGGGAAAGATGAGAGGACTCTCGACATGACGTCGACGCTCGTCACCTCCGGCATCGACACCGCTGCCAGCCCGGCCCGCGCCCTGGTCTGCCGCGCCTGTTCGGCCCGCTACCCGCTCGCTGCCCAGCACGCCTGTTACGAGTGTTTCGGCCCGCTGGAAGTCGACTACGACAGCGCCGCACTGGCCACCGTCACCCGCGAACAGATCGAGGCCGGCCCGAACAACATCTGGCGGTACGCTGCGCTGCTGCCCGCCGGTCAGGACCCGGCGAGCCGGGTCACCCTCGACCCGGGGCTGACCCCACTGGTGGCGGCCCCGCACCTCGCCGCCGAGCTGGGCATCACCGCACCGCTCTGGGTCAAGGACGACAGCGCCAACCCCACCCACTCGTTCAAGGACCGGGTCGTCTCGGTGGCGCTCACCGCCGCCAAGGCGCTCGGCTTCACCCGGTTCGCGTGCGCGTCGACAGGCAACCTGGCCAACTCGGTGGCCGCCCACGCCGCCCGCGCCGGCGTGCCCTCGGTGGTCTTCATCCCCAGCGACCTGGAGCAGGGCAAGGTCATCACCACCGCCGTCTACGGCGGCGAGCTGGTCGCCATCGACGGCTCGTACGACGATGTCAACCGGCTCTGCGGCGAGCTGGTGGAAACCGACGAATTCGAGGACACCGCGTTCGTCAACGTGAACGTCCGGCCGTACTACGCGGAGGGCTCCAAGACCCTGGGATACGAGGTGGCCGAGCAGCTCGGCTGGCGGATCCCGGCGCAGGTTGTCATTCCGATGGCCAGCGGCGAGCTGCTCACCAAGATTGACAAGGCGTTCTCCGAGCTGGTGGAGATCGGCCTGGTCGAGGCGCCGGCCGGCGGTTGGAAGGTCTTCGGCGCGCAGTCCGCCGGCTGCAACCCGATCGCCACCGCTCTGCACGCCGACACCGACACGATCATCCCGGTCAAGCCGACCGGCATCGCCAAGTCGCTCAACATCGGCGACCCGGCGGCCGGCCTCTACGCCCTGGAGGCGGTCCGCCGCACCGGTGGCTGGATGGAGTACGTCGACGACGACGAGATCCGGGCGGGCATCCGCGACCTGGCGCGTACCACCGGGGTCTTCGCCGAGACCGCGGGTGGGGTGACCGTGGCCGTGCTGCGCAAGCTGGTCGAGTCCGGTCGGCTCGACCCGACGGCCGAAACCGTCGTGTTCAACACCGGCGAGGGTCTGAAGACCATCGACGCGGTGGCCGGGCAGGTCGGGCCGACCCACCACATCAAGCCCTCGCTGCGTGCCGCCCGCGACGCCGGCCTCCTCGGCTGATCCGCCGGGTAACTGGGTTTTCGCTGTGAGTGTGGAAAACCCGCCGCTACGGACTTGACGGCAGGAACCGGACGGCGCAAGATGCTCCGTGCGGGAGGGCATTTCGCCGAAGACTTTTGAAGTTCTTGCGACCCAACGCCGGAGGCGTTGTGCGAGTGTCCCTCCCGACCACGTTCGATCGGGCCAGCGATTAATTCGCTGGCCCGGTCGCTTTTCCGGGTGCACCCTCAGCGGCATGAGCATCACGATCGCGTCGTTCGACGGCGCCGACCGGACCGCGGTCGACGAGGCGTACCGGATCGGGTCGGCGGCCAACGACGCCGACCTGCCGGACTTCCCGCCCTCCTGCCGGCGCCGCTTCGACGCGCTGTTCCACACGCCGATGCCCGGCACCCAGTCACTCTGGGCGCTGGCCCGACTGGACGGCGTACCGGCCGGCTACCTCCAACTGGACCTGCCGCAGCTCGACAACACCGACAACGCCACCGCCGAGCTGCTGGTGCATCCCCAGCTGCGCCGCCGGGGAGTCGGCCGGGCCCTGCACGAGTACGGAGTACGCCTGCTGCGCGAGCACGGCCGCAAGCGCGTGGTGGGGATGGCTGTCTCCGCGCTGCCCGGTGGGCCGGCCCGAAGCGTGGCCCCCGACGCGTTCGCCGCCGCGACCGGGGCCCGGCCCGCCCTCGCCGAGGTGCGCCGCCGGCTTGACGTCAGCAAGCTCGACCGGGTCGCGCTGCGGGCGGCGCTCGCCGAGGCCCGCCCGCTGGCCGAGGGCTACCAGTCGGTCTGCTGGCAGGGGGCGACCCCGCAGGAGTACGTCGCCGACATCGCCTACCTCGACGGCCGGTTGCTGATGGACGCGCCAATGGGCGACGTGCAGTGGGAGCCGGAGCAGGTGGACGCCGAGCGCATCCGTGGCAACGAACGGGCACTGGACGCCCGGGGCCGGCGGCGCTACCACCTCGGGATGCGCCACGAGGCGTCCGGTCGCCTGGTCGCCTGGACGCTGCTGGACGTGGGCGCCTCCGCCGACTGGCACGCGTTCCAGCAGATCACCATCGTCGACCCGGCCCATCGTGGGCACCGGCTCGGTCTCATCGCCAAGGCAGAGAACCTGCACCACCTGCTCACCCACGAGCCGGCGGTACAGGTGATCGACACCTGGAACGCGGCCAGCAACAGCTACATGGTGGCGATCAACGAGCAGCTCGGCTTCCGCCAGGTGGACTCCTGGACCGACTGGCAGCTCACGCTCTGACGCGTATCGGCGCTACTGCTCGCGGTGGGGACTCAGGCATGATGGCGGCATGACGGAGACCCCGCATCCCCTGTACGACAGGCACGCCGACACCCTCAACCGTGCGCTGACCGCGATCACGGAGCGGGGCTACTGGTCCGCCTATCCGGAATCCCCCAGCCCCCGGGTGTACGGCGAGAGCGCCGCCGCTGACGGTAAGGCCGCCTTCGAGGCGTACCTCGGTGGCGATTTTCCGCTCGACCAGCCCGGCAGTGGCGCTCGGGTCGCCACCGAGACGAGCCCGTTCGGGGTGGAGTTGGCGGTGCGCTACCCGCACGCTGGCACCGGCGAGCTGGTCGACGCCGCCTCCGCCGCGCTGCCGACGTGGCGTGACGCCGGCCCGCAGGCCCGGGTGGGCGTCTGCCTGGAGATCCTCGACCGGCTGCACAAGCACATCTTCGAGCTGGCCAACGCGGTGCAGTTCACCAGCGGGCAGGCGTTCGTGATGGCCTTCCAGGCCGGCGGCGCGCACGCGCTGGACCGGGCGTTGGAGGCGCTGGCGTACGCGTACGCCGAGATGACCCGGCACCCGGGCACGGCAGGCTGGGAGAAGGCCGCCGGCAAGGGTGACCCGCTGCGGATGACCAAGACGTTCCATGTGGTGCCGCGCGGAGTGGCGCTGGTGATCGGTTGCAACACCTTCCCGACCTGGAACTCGTACCCCGGGCTGTTCGCCTCGCTGGTCACCGGCAACCCGGTGATCGTCAAGCCGCACCCGCGCGCGGTGCTGCCGCTGGCCATCACCGTGAGGTACGCCCGGGAGGTGCTCGCCGAGGCCGGGTTCGACCCGAACCTGATCATGCTGGCGGCGGAGGCGCCCGGTGAGAAGCTCGCCAGCGACCTGGCCCTGCACCGCGCCGTCCGGATCGTCGACTTCACCGGCTCCACCGAGTACGGCGACTGGCTGGAGACGCACGCCCGGCAGGCATCGGTCTACACCGAGAAGGCCGGGCTCAACACCGTCGTCATCGACTCCACCGACGACTTCGCCGGCATGTGCCGCAACCTCGGTTTCACGCTGACCCTCTACAGCGGGCAGATGTGCACCACCTCGCAGAACATCCTCATCCCGGCCGGGGGCATCGAAACCGACCAGGGGCACAAGAGCTTCGACGAGGTGGCCGGCGGGATCGCCGCTGCGGTCGGCAAGCTCACCGCGGACCCGGCCCGAGGCGTGGAGCTGACCGGCGCCATCGTCAACGACGGGGTGCTGGAGCGGTTGGCCGAGGTGACCAAGGTCGGCGAGCCGGTGCTGGAGTCGCGCGCGGTGGCCCATCCGTCGTACGCCGACGCGGTGGTGCGTACCCCGACGATCGTGAAGCTGACCGCGGACGACGCGGAGACGTACGGCCGGGAGTGGTTCGGGCCGATCTCGTTCGCCATCGCGACCGACTCCACCGCGCACAGCCTGGAGTTGCTGCGCCGGACGGTCGGCGAGAAGGGCGCGCTCACCGCCGGGGTCTACTCGACCGACGAGGCCGTGTTGGACGCGGCCGAGGCGGTGGCGGTCGAGGTCGGGGTGCACCTGTCCTGCAACCTCACCGGCGGTGTCTTCGTCAACCAGTCGGCGGCGTTCTCCGACTTCCACGGCAGTGGGGCCAACGCGGCGGCCAACTCGGCGCTGACGGACGGGGCGTACGTGGCGAACCGGTTCCGGATCGTGCAGTCTCGGCGGCATGTCTGATCTTTGGTCTTGGTTGCGGTTGGGGGTTTCCGGGGCAGCCCGACCCGCTCCGGGCGGTCAGGCTTGATCCCTGCGCGGGCCGGGCTGCCCCGGAAACCCTGACGTCGGCCCGGTGGTCGTCGGCTGTCCGGCCTGGAGCCGCTCTCACACTCCATGATCGTGCTCGATCCAGGATGTAGGGGCCTCCCGCTGGTGGCTTACCACTAGATCCTGGTTGCAGCGCGATCATGGCCATCTGCGCGGCATGGCCCCGACCGGCGCGGCGGTCGGCGTGGTGGTTCGGGGTTAGGCGGGGCGGCGCATCTGTAGTTCGGTGAGGGCTGAGATGGTGGGGTGGGGGACCCGTACGCCGGTGTCCTTGAAGCCCAGGCGCTCGTAGGCGCGGTAGGCGCGGTTGTTGCCGACCACCACCTCCAGCAGCAGCTCCGGTCGGCCGCAGGCGCGCGACCAGGCGGCCACCCCGTCGATCAGCTCGCTGAGCAGCCCGCCGCCGCGCCAGCTCGGCGTGACGTAGACGGCGTAGATCACGGTCAGCCCGGGTTCGCTCGGGGCGGCCGTGCCGCCGGCGTGCCCGACCAGTCGGCCACCGGGGTCGGCGACGAACTGGGCGTTGCTGGAACCGGCTGAGGTGTACGCGATCCGGGCGGCGAACTCGTTGTGCGGCCGGGCCGCCGCGTCCGCCAGGGTCTCCAGGAAGGCCAACGGCGCGTCGGCCAGCATCTCCAGGCGCAGCGCCCGCATGCGGGCGGCATCCTCCGGCCGGACCCGGCGGATCTCCGCGAGCCGCAGGGCCGGCGAGGCTGTGTCGGTGGCCATGTCCGCATGCCTACCACAGGATGGACGGCGTTTCGTCAGCTGTGCCCGATCGCCGTCACCTCGGGAGGGACTGCGGCCCTCCCCACTGCCCGCAATGATGGGCGCGAATCCGGTGGATCGGGCACCCGGCCGATCGGCGTGGTTGGAACGCCCCGCAGTGTGTCCGATTTGTGGGCGTGCGCGGCCGGCACTCCTCGTGTAGCGTGCGATTTCGGTCACCTAACTCAATGGCGGTCATCGATCGCTGAGTCGGTGGTCCGGGGCGCCCGGCTGCGTCGTGCGCCGGGTCAGGCAAGACCGCGCAGAGTAAGGGAAGTGCACCGTGGCACAGGGCACCGTGAAATGGTTCAACGCCGAAAAGGGCTACGGCTTCATTGCCGTCGACGGCGGTCAGGACGTGTTCGTCCACTTCTCCGCGATCGAGATGGACGGTTACAAGGCGCTGGACGACGGTCAGCGGGTCGAGTTCGAGATCGCCCAGGGCCAGAAGGGGCCGCAGGCCGAGCACGTACGCGTCACCGGCTGAGCCTGCCCCGGCCAGGGGCCCCGGGTCAGGGTTTGACCATGGCGACATTCTGAGAAGCGCTGCCGTCGCTCGACGGTCGGCTGCCGTCGCGCCGGTCTTCCTGCCCTGATCAACAACAACGAGGCCAGCCGCGTAGGGCGGCCAGCCTCGTTGATCTAATTCTGAAGTGGGCCAGCAGGATCGGGCTGGCCCACTTCACGCACCGCTACTACCTAGGGCCTGGGCGCGGAGCCCAGCGCGAGGCGAATGTACTCTCGCGCTTGCGGGATCGTCGTAATCGAGCGGTTCGGCGCCGTGCCCAGACGGAGATCGAAAGGGTTGGTAGCGCCGAAGTGTCTTCCGACCATCCACGTGGACAGTTGACCCCACTGGTTCGTCAGCTCGACGTGCCGCGACGTCAAGTTCGCGGTGACACCCCTCATTCCCGCACGATAGGTGCCCTCAACGTCGTTGAGGCGAGCGCCTTCCGCGACGAAGTGGACCAGTTGCTGCAGCGACCGCGCGACGTTCAGTCGTGGGCCGGCGCCGTTATCCGGATTGGTTGTCGCGAGCGTCTCGATCGCGCCGTACACGTTCCAGAAGCCGGTCGGCATTCCGTTCCTTTCGCGACCCGCTGCTTGGTTGATGGCATGATGAGTGGAATCGAAGCCGACGTCTAGGACCGCCTCGCTGATGCCGTTGAACATGCCCGCGGGGGTGGTGTTCGCCATCTGCTGTTGCAGCTCAAAAGAGTGGGTGTTGAAGGCCCACGTCCGGGGGGTGTTGTTGATCGTGTTGGAGAACCCCCAGACATACAGGTTGGTAGGACTTATCCAGAGGTGGACCTGTCGTCCGCCAGCCTCCAGCGTGACCTGCAAGAGGGCTGGGGTCAAGCCTTGCGTCCCCTGACCCTGGGTCCAACTGTCCCAGTATGAAACGGCATTCCTCACCGACCCAAGAAAGCTGGAGTACCTGATCATCGCGTTATCACCAGGCTGTTCGTCCATGACGAAATAGATATGCCTCAGACCGTTGTGATTGATTTGCGCTGAGGCCGGGGTGCCGCCCACCACGACAGCGCCGGAGATCGCTATAACTAGCGCCCCGACCCATGCAGCAGCCCTCCGCGCGAAATGTTGCGCTCTCTTCATACCGTCCGCCCTCATCCATTAACAGCTAGGTGCGACCCGCGCTTCCCGATCAGGACGCGCGGGGCAGTCCGCCTGATTCGACGCACTGCCCGACAAAAGTATTCGGAGCCTCTGACTTCTGACTTAACTTCTAATGAGGCCATCTGAACAAGGGAGCCGGGCGCGGTTCGAGGTGACACCCATAGTTAGCCCGCCCACAGGCAGAGCACCTACGCGTCACGGGCTGAGCTTCCCTGTTGATCGGCCCCGGTGAGTCGGGGCTGCGGCAGGGGCGCGCAGCCGGGAGGATCGTGAACCGTTCCAGCCGATGCCGAGGAGCGTTCATGACCGACCAGCCACCCCCGCCCACTCCCTCCCCCGGGTCGGGGGAGCCGGACCCGTCCTCGCCCGCCGGCAGCCCCGGCCAAGCTGGCCCGCCGCCCGGCTGGGGGCCGGACCCCTCCGCGGCTGGCCCGCCGCCCGGTTGGGGGCCGGACCCCTCCGCGGCTGGCCCGCCGCCCGGCTGGGATCCCGCGCAGGGTGGCTGGGGCGCGGCGCCGCCCCCGCAGGGCTGGGCGTTCCCACCCACCGGGGGCTACCCGCCCGGGGTGGGTCCCTACGGTGGGCAACCGTGGTATCCGGGGCCGCCGCCCGGCTGGTACCCGCCGGGCTACGGGTTCGACCCGAACGACGCCCTGGTCACGCCGCCCGGCGCCGGCCTCGGCGGCTGGTTCGACAGGTGCGGGGGAGCGTTACGCCGGGGCTGGCGGCAGTTGGTGCCGATCATGCTGCTCACCCAGGTGTTGCCGGCGGCGGTGCTGTCGGTGATCTCCATTGGGCTGGACCCGTCGGCGAAGTGGGCCGCCCAGGCCGGGTCGAATCCGAGCCCGGCGCTGCCGGACAATTTCGCCGTCGAGTTGCTGAGCCTGCTGGTTGTGTTGGTCGGCGGCGGTCTGCTGGTCGGGTTGGTGCAGGCCGTCGGGTGGGCCGCCGGCACCAGGGTGATCACCCAGCAGGCGGCCGGTCAGCCGGTCAGCCTGGAGTCGGCGCTGCGCTACGGCGTGCGTCGGGCACCCGGGCTGTGGGGCTGGACTCTGCTGATCAGCCTGCTGGTCGGCGTTGGCTTCTGCTTCTGCGTGCTGCCGGGCGTCTACCTGGCCTTCGCGCTGAGCATGGCCGGCCCGGTCTATCTCTTCGAGCGTCACAACCCGATCGGCCGATCGTTTCGGATGTTCCACGACCGGTTGGGCCTGCTGCTCGGCCGCGTCGCGCTGGTGGTCGTGGCGGTGATCGTCGGCACCGTGATCCCCGGCGCCCTGGAAGGGGTGGGCACGGCCCCGCTCGGAACGGATCCGTTCGCCTCGGCGGGCACCGCCGCCGGTGCGGTGGTGGTAATCGGGATCACCGCCGTGCTGGCCCTGCCTGCTCACCTGGCCCAGCTGATCGGCCTGCTGGTGACGTACGCCGAGCAGCGGGCCCATGAGGCGCCGGTGAACACCGCGGGACTGGTCGCGGAACTCGGCTGAGCGGCGGCATCGTGCTTGCACTCGGCAGGGGAGAGTGCTAAACAAGTCATTGGCACTCGCATACCGTGAGTGCCAATGGTCGGGACGGTGGGGCCAGGTTGCACCGGCGTGGAGACGCCGGGGCGACACATGGCCGGTCGTCGCGGGCTATCCGGCCCGGCCGAAGGACGTCGTCGTCGCCAGGTGGCGACGTCCCAAGGTGCGTACACCAGGCGGCCCATCCGGGGCACACATCTCGGGTGGCCCGTGAGTGTCCAGGAGGACAACGCCGTATGGCCAAGATGATCGCGTTCGACGAAGAGGCGCGCCGCGGCCTCGAGCGGGGCATGAACCAGCTCGCCGACGCCGTAAAGGTGACCCTCGGCCCCAAGGGCCGCAACGTCGTGCTCGAGAAGAAGTGGGGTGCCCCCACCATCACCAACGATGGTGTGAGCATCGCCAAGGAGATCGAGCTCGAGGACCCGTACGAGAAGATCGGCGCTGAGCTGGTCAAGGAGGTCGCCAAGAAGACCGACGACGTTGCCGGTGACGGCACGACGACGGCGACCGTCCTGGCCCAGGCCCTGGTTCGCGAGGGCCTGCGCAACGTGGCCGCTGGCGCCAACCCGATGGCCCTGAAGCGGGGCATCGAGGCTGCGGTCGCGAGCGTCTCGGAGGAGCTGTCCAAGCTCGCCAAGGACGTCGAGACCAAGGAGCAGATCGCCTCCACCGCCTCCATCTCTGCTGGCGACAGCACCGTCGGCGAGATCATCGCCGAGGCGATGGACAAGGTCGGCAAGGAAGGCGTCATCACCGTCGAGGAGAGCAACACCTTCGGGCTGGAGCTGGAGCTCACCGAGGGTATGCGCTTCGACAAGGGCTACATCTCGGCCTACTTCATGACCGACCCGGAGCGTATGGAGGCCGTCTTCGACGACCCGTACATCCTGATCGCCAACAGCAAGATCTCGTCGGTGAAGGACCTGCTCCCGATCCTGGAGAAGGTCATGCAGTCGGGCAAGCCGCTGCTGATCATCGCCGAGGACCTGGAGGGCGAGGCTCTCGCCACCCTGGTGGTCAACAAGGTCCGTGGCACCTTCAAGTCGGTCGCCGTCAAGGCGCCGGGCTTCGGTGACCGCCGCAAGGCCATGCTGACCGACATCGCCATCCTCGCCGGTGGCCAGGTCATCAGCGAGGAGGTCGGCCTCAAGCTCGACGCCGCCAGCCTCGACATGCTGGGCCGCGCCCGCAAGGTCGTGGTGACCAAGGACGAGACCACCATCGTCGACGGTGCCGGTGACGCCGAGCAGATCCAGGGCCGGGTCAACCAGATCCGGGCCGAGATCGACAAGAGCGACTCCGACTACGACCGGGAGAAGCTGCAGGAGCGGCTGGCCAAGCTGGCCGGCGGCGTTGCGGTGATCAAGGTCGGCGCGGCCACCGAGGTCGAGCTCAAGGAGCGCAAGCACCGCATCGAGGACGCCGTTCGCAACGCGAAGGCCGCCGTCGAGGAGGGCATCGTCCCGGGTGGTGGCGTCGCGCTGGTGCAGGCCGGCAAGACCGCCTTCGACAAGCTCGACCTGGTCGGCGACGAGGCGACCGGTGCGAACATCGTCAAGGTCGCGCTGGACGCCCCGCTGCGGCAGATCGCCGTCAACGCCGGCCTTGAGGGCGGCGTCGTGGTGGAGAAGGTCCGTAACCTCGAGTCGGGTCACGGTCTCAACGCCGCCAACGGCGAGTACGTCGACCTGCTGGCCGCGGGCATCATCGACCCGGCCAAGGTGACGCGCTCGGCGCTGCAGAACGCCGCTTCCATCGCGGCGCTCTTCCTCACCACCGAGGCTGTTGTCGCGGACAAGCCGGAGAAGACCCCGGCTGCCCCGGCTGGCCCGGGTGGCGGGGAAATGGACTTCTGAGTCCAGTTCCGACACACCGAACGGGGCGGGCCGCTGACGCGGTCCGCCCCGTTCGTCGTCAGGTCGGTAGGGGGCGCTGGTTGCGCCGTTTCTGTGCCCGGTTGTACGGCGGAAGCAGTTGGATCGGCGCGTCCACCATCTCCTGCGGCTCCTCGGCCACCGACGACTCTCCGTCGGTGGTCATCTCGGCCAGTTGCTCGGCGTCGCCGTAGTCCAGCCGGTCGAACGGCAGTTGGCCGGGGAGTTCACCCGCCGGTTGTTTCCAGGTGATCGGCGGGCCGTCCTCGGTCTGGTTGTCATCCGTGGTCATGGCTGCCTCCTCTACCGAAACGGTAGGGGGCATCGATGACCGATGCGGGCGAATGGATCTACGTCCTGTTTGCCCCAGTTAGGCCGTCGGTAGGGTTCGCCGGTACAGGAAGAAGACCCGCTCGATCCGCGCACCCGCACTGCTCGAATAGAACGGCTCCGGCCCCACCCAGCCAATCTCTGCCCGGTCCAGCCCCGCCGCCCGCTGGTCGCGCAGGCAGCGCCGCAACAGCACCCCGCCGATGCCCGACCCCTCCACTGCCGGCGCGGTGCCCATCGGCCCGAACCAACTCGGCCGGGACGACCCGTACGCGGCGAAGCCGAGCACCTCACCGTCCCGCTCCGCCAGGTGGCAACCGGCGTCCGCGCGCCCCACCGACCCGGCCAACTCGCCATCCCACGTGCCCCCGAAGGTGGACCGGGCGAACGCCGTCAGCGCCGGCAGGTCCGCCGGCTCCGCCCGCCGTACGGTGACGCCCTGGTCGGCCAGCCGCCGCTCGGCCGCCTCGGTGGACCGCAGTGCCGGCGACCCGTCGTACGACAGGTCCGCAGTCATGTTCCAGGCGGTCCGGTCCTGCTGGTAGCCGAGCGCGAGGGCGGCGCAGACCGCCGGCGTGTAGCGGACGTCGATGCCCGGCCACGCGTAGTACGGCGGATTCCCGGCCAGCAACACCTCGGTCGCCCCGCGCTCGGCGAGCACCCGATCGGCCCGCTGGAGCAGCGCCCGACCGACGCCCCGACGCCGGTGGTCGGGGAGGACCGCGACCAGGTCCACGTGCCCGATCCCCGGCTCGGCCGACGACATCGAGCAGATCAGGGCCCCCACCAGCTCTGCACCCCGGTACGCGCCGAGCCCGACCACAGGTCGGTCGGCGGTGGCCCGGGGCCAGAGAACGTCCACTATGGAGGTCGCCTCGGTGGCGTCCTCGGGTAGGTCGAGAGCCTGCTGGCAGAGCTGTACGACGCTGGGGAGCAGGTCGGCGGTCAGCTCGGTGACGGTGATCTCGGCGTCCATGGTCGCCGACCCTAGATCACCGGGTGTCGGGTCGCACCCCCCTGTTCCACGAGGCGTCGACTATCGCTGGGCGGCGCGAACAGCGGCGTACGCGTCGACCTGGCCGGCGCCGGTCACGTTCGACGGAGCACCGCAGGCGTCGGAGGGGCTGTCGGAACGATAGGTGGGCGTCGCCGCCGTGGCGGTGTCCCGAAGGATCTGCCGGGTCCGGTTCACGTCGCCGACCAGCGCCGGGTTCGCCGACCACATCAGCGCGACCACCCCGGCCACCTGCGGAGTCGCCATCGACGTGCCGTCCAGCGCGGCGTACGTGCCGCCCGGCATGGCCGACACCACACCCACCCCCGGCGCCAGCACGTCCGGCTTGCCCGAACCGCCCGGCACCGGTCCGCGCGAGGAGAACTCCGCGACCCGCCGCTGGGCGTCCACCGCGCCCACGGTCAGCACGTCCGGGTACGGTGCTGGCGGGTCGTCGATCGAGCCGCACCACGGGCCGGTGTTGCCGGCCGCGACGACCACGAAGATCCCGGCGGCGTCCAGTGCGGCGGTAGCCGGCCGCAGGACCCGACTGTCGCAACCCTCGATGGGTGGGCAGCCCCACGAGTTGGTCAGCACCTGCGGGGCGCGCTCCGGACGGCCGTCGGTGAACGGGTCGCCGCCAGCCGGAAAGGGCGCCAACATGAACTGGAGACAGTCCAGGTAGTGCCCGGGGCTGCCGAGGTTGCGGTCCAGGTTGACGCAGCCCATCCACTTCGCGTCCGGTGCCACCCCGATGCCGTCCCGACCGACCGCGCTGCCCACCGTGTGGGTGCCGTGCCCGCCCTGGTCGGTCGGGCTCCGGGTGTCGTCCCACGGGTCGTACCAGGAGTCGTCTCCACCACGGAACCCGGCTCGTAGCGCAGGATGGGTGCCGTCCACCCCCGAGTCGGAGCTGCCGACCACGATGCCGGCACCGGTGACCCGCAGTTGGGACCACACCCGGTCGGCGCCGATCTGGCGAATGTTCCACTCCGGGCCGGTGGGCTTGGGCGCGCTGCCCCGGCTCTGCCCGGCCGGGGCCGGCAGCGGGCGTAGACGCTGGCTGACCAGCACCCGGGCCACCTCCGGTCGGCTGGCGAGCCAGGCTCGCACCGCCGGGCCGCCGTCCACCTCGACCGCGTTGATCAGGTAGTACGACACCGGGTCGAGTCGCAGCCGGTTCACCTCCCGGAGCAGGTCGCCCTGGCTCTGCTCGGCGGTCGTCACGAGCCGCCGGTAGACCTCCGTCGCGCGGGCGTCCCGGCCGGCCTGGCCAGGCGCACCGGCCGGGAGGCCACTCAGGTCGGCCTGCGCGCGCAGCACCACGAACAGCCGCTCGCCGTACAGGCCCGGCTGGCCGGGGCCGAGGTCGACCACGCCGAACGCCACCAGCAGCACCACCGCCGCCACCGCGGCCACCCGCCTGCTCGGGGTACGTGCCGTCGGCCGGGCGAGCAGCACCGCGTACCCGATGGCGACCAGGACCGCGACGGCGAGCCCGACGCCGGCGGCGGCCGCCACCCAGAACGGAACGTCGCGGGTGCCGACCAGCAGCAGGGTGATCTCTTCCGGGTCGGTGAAGGCCAGCGGGCCGAGCGCGGCCAGGCCGACGAGCCAGCCGCTCGCCGTCCGGCCCGCACGCCTGGCCTCGGCCGGGTCGGCGGTGGACCGCCAGGCCGCGGCCCAGAGCGCGGCCAGCGCGAAACCCACCGGCGGCACCGTCAGCAGCGCGGGCAGCTGCGCGCCGGACTGGCCGGCCCCGGCCGCGAGCAGCAGCAGCGCCACCCCGGCGACCAGGCCGCCGACCAGCACCAGCCGAGCCGGCCGAGCCGGCCGAGCCGGCTGGGGCGGCCGAGCCGGCTGGGGCGGTCGGGGCGGTTGACCAACCGCGAACGCCGACCAGAAGGGGGCATCCAGCAGTGTCGCGGCCAGCACCCCCAGCGCGGCGGCCGCCAGCAGCGCGAGTGCGGTCTCCAGGAGGCCGCCGAGCGCTCCCAACCAGGCCCACGGCAGCAACAGCGCCAACCCGGCGGCGACCGCGAGCAGCGGCACCGGGCCGGGCCGCCGCCCGACCAGCTGCGGACCATCGCCGGCCGTCGAAGCAGCGTCGGCGTTCAACCCCGGGGTTCCGACGGCCTCGGCTCGGGCGGGGTCACCGCTCACTGCCGCACCACCGGTGCCGCCGGAAGCTGCCGATGCGGTGCCGTGGGCGGCTGCCGATGCGGTGCCGTCGGCGGCTGCCGATGCGGCGGCTGTCGACGTGGTGCCGTGGGCGGCTGTCGATGCGGTGTCGCCGGCGGCTGCCGACGCGGTGGCGTCGCCGGCGGTCGACGCGGTGGCGTCGGGCGGGGTGCCGGCATACGAACCGGACGAGCGTCGCATCGACCAACGCACGGCGAGCGCGCTGAGGGCCGCCGCGCCGGCCAGCCCGGCGAGGTACGCCTCGTGATGCACCGGCGGCACGACCCGCAGCAGGGTGAGCACCCCGAGGGCGAGTGCCCCGATCAGCCACGCCCGCCCGGTGGCCCGGACCGCAGCCGATCGGGGCAGCACGGCCAGCAGCAGGGCGGGTGTGCCGACCAGTACGACGGTGGCCAGGCCGAGCACCGGCCAGAGCCAGCCGAGCCGGTCCCGTCCGAAGCCCAGCAGCACCTGATCGGTGAGCCAGCCACCGGTCTGGGTGCCCACGGTGACCGCGACAGTCCAGCAGCCGACCAGCACGGCCGCGACGACCGGCCACGGGGAACTGCGGTCGCTGAGTCCGGGGTGCACAGGTTGACCTTGCATCCGAGAACCTTACGACCACGACGACGACTTTCGACCCGACCGCCAACCACCCGGCGACCTCCCCAACCGAGATCCACGCCGAGCTGATCGAAGGAACGCGTAGATCTTGGACAGTTTCCGTCAGCAAATGACGGAAACTGTCCAAGATCTACGCTGCGCCGGGGTCCGCTGCGCTGGGGTCCGCTGCGCTGGGGTCCGCTGCGCTGGGGTCCGCTGCGCTGGGGGGCGCTGCGCTGGGGGGCGCTGCGCTGGGGGGCGCTGCGCTGGGGGGCGCTGCGCTGGGGGGCGCTGCGCTGGGGGGCGCTGCGCTGGGGGGCGCTGCGCTGGGGGGCGCTGCGCTGGGGGCGCTGCGCTGGGGGCGGGGCGGGTGCTCACGGGGGTGGGCCGGACGGGCGCGATCCGCCGGGAGTTGGTGGCAGCGAGACGTGAAGGTCGTTCCGGGGCGAGCGGCGAAATGTCGACACGGTGGCACGGCGGTTACGGTGGACGGGTGCGTGACCCCAATATCTCCCGATCCGTCGCCGGCCAGCTCTCACCGGTCCGCCGTGCGTCCGACCTGCGTCGACTGCGTGCCGAGCGCTTCGATGTGCTGGTCATCGGTGGTGGGGTGACCGGTGCCGGTGCCGCCCTCGACGCGGCGTCCCGGGGCCTGAAGGTGGCGCTGGTCGAGGCGCGTGACCTCGCCGCGGGCACCTCCAGCCGGTCCAGCAAACTCATCCACGGTGGCCTGCGCTACCTGGAGCAGTTGGAGTTCCACCTGGTCCACGAGGCGCTCACCGAGCGGGGCCTGCTGGCCACCCGGCTGGCGCCGCATCTGGTACGCCCGGTGCCGATCATGGTGCCGCTGCCGGCCGGGCGGGGCCTGCGGGACCTGCCGGCCCGGGTCTTCCGCCGTTCGTACTACGGCGCCGGGGTGGCCGCCTACGACGCCTTCGCCGGGGTCTTCGGCGGTGGCCGGGGCATGCCGCTGCACCGTCACCTGACCCGGGAGGGTGCCCGGCGGATCTTCCCCAGTCTGCGGGCCGACGCGCTCGCCGGCGCCATCCGCTACTACGACGGGCAGGTCGACGACGCCCGACTGGTGGTCACCCTGGCCCGCACCGCGGCCAGCCTCGGCGCCACGGTGGTGAGCAGCGCCCGCGCCGTCGGGCTGATCCGGCAGGCGCGCGAGGTGACCGGCGTCCGCGTCCGGGACCTGGAGGCTCCGCCCGGCTCGCCGGACGCGGAGTTCGAGGTGCAGGCCCGCACCGTCATCGCCGCCACCGGTGTGTGGAGCGACGACATGTCCCGGATGCTCAACGACGTGGGCCTGCGGCCCGGCGTCCGGGTGCGCGCTTCCAAGGGGGTGCACCTGGTGGTGCCCCGCTCGGCGATCACCGGCGAGACGGGGCTCATCCTGCGTACGGCGAGTTCGGTGCTCTTCGTCATCCCGTGGGGCGGGCACTGGATCATTGGCACGACGGACACCGACTGGCGGCTGGACCGTTCTCACCCGGCCGCCTCGGCACGCGACATCGACTACCTCCTCCAGCAGGTCAACACCGTGCTGGACCGGCCGCTGACCACCGCCGACATCGAGGGGGTGTACGCCGGGCTGCGGCCGCTGCTGGCCGGCGAGGCCGACTCGACCTCGAAGCTCTCCCGTGAGCACGCGGTCTTCGAGCCGATGCTCGGGCTGCTGCTGGTCGCCGGCGGCAAGTACACGACGTACCGGGTGATGGCGTCCGACGTGGTCGACCGGGCCGCTCGCCGGCTCGGTGGCGCCCGCTCGTCGCGCACCGCCGACCTGCCGCTGCTCGGCGCCGACGGGTACCCGGCGATGTGGCGGGACCGGGCCGACCTGGCTCGCCGGCACGGCGTGCCGGTGGGCGTGGTGGAGCATCTGCTGGAGCGGTACGGCACCCTCACCCTGGACCTGCTGGCGCTGGTGGACGCCGATCCACTGTTGGCGTCCCCGCTGGCTGGTGCTCCGGAGTATCTGGCGGCGGAGGTCGCCTACGCGGCGCGGGCCGAGGGCGCGCTGCACCTGGAGGACGTGCTGACCCGGCGGACCCGGATCTCGTTCGAGACCAGCCACCGGGGGCTGGAGTCGGCGGAGCACACCGCCGAGCTGATGGGGGCGGTGCTCGGTTGGGATGCGGCTACCCGGGCACGTGAGGTCGAGCACTACCGCGCCCGGGTGGAGGCGGAGCGGCAGTCCCAGTTGATGCCGGACGACGCGGCGGCGGACGCGGCCCGGCTGGGCGCTCCGGATGTCCGGGGTTACGCGGCTGACCGGGGTGGCGACGACGATCAGGCGGAGCTGCGACCGTCCGCTAGATGACGAATTGCGACGTTACCAATGGGTAACTATCGATACCGGCCCGGATGGTGGTTTCGGACCATACCTACGGTGGGGTAGGTTTCCGCGCGTGCAACCCCGCGCGCGCCCTCGTCTGCTCGTACCCCTGCTCGCCGTCGCGCTCGCCAGCACCCTGACCGGGTGCTCACTCTTCGACCGGAACAAGCCGAGCACCCCGGTGGCGCAGTCGACCGCCGGCACGGCGGGTGGCGGATCGCAGCTGGAGATCCCCACCACGGTCGCCGCCGGTGAGGTCAGCCTGCTGCAGCGGCTCGGCGAGGACGGGCCGATGCGCACCCTGAGCGTCGAGCGCAGCGGCGCTTGGCGGTGCCTCGACTGCGCCGGCGACGGCGTGACCTCCCGGGGCACCCTCGCACCGGAGCTGACCGAACGGCTTCAGGTGCTGCTCGCCAACCCGGCGCTGGCCGACGAGACCGATCAGTCCCGCCGGTACCGCACCACCTGCATCGATGCGCTGACGTCCAGCCTCATCACCTCGACCGGGCTGATCACCTCACAGGACTGCCCAGGTGAGGAGCTCACGCCGGTCGGCGGGGAGATCCTGCTGCTGCTGACCCAGGCCACCCCGGCCGAGGTCAAGGGCTGACCGCAGCCGGACAGCCGTTGGCGCAGGCGGTCAACGGCATCGCCGCCACGACCGCGTCCAGACGGGCAGCCACCCGCGGTCAGAGGACCTTGCCCGGGTTGAGCAGGCCGGCCGGGTCGAGCGCCGACTTGATCGCCTGATGCACCCGGACGCCGACCGGCCCGATCTCCCGGGCCAGCCAGTCCCGCTTGAGTAGCCCCACCCCGTGCTCGCCGGTACACGTGCCGCCCAGGTCCAGGCCGAGCCGCATGATCTCGTCGAAGGCCCGCCGGCCCCGCGCCACGCTCGCCGGGTCGGCCCGGTCGACCACGATGTTCGGGTGC
This sequence comes from Micromonospora sp. CPCC 205558, assembly GCF_036902955.1. NCBI lineage: Bacteria > Bacillati > Actinomycetota > Actinomycetes > Micromonosporales > Micromonosporaceae > Micromonospora > Micromonospora sp. CPCC 205558. The sequence goes on along the minus strand of NZ_JBAKHR010000026.1, from coordinate 64,306 downwards.
ATGTTGCCGTCCCCGGCGTGCCCGACCACCCCGATCGGCACCTCGCACTCGGCCGCGATCCGTGCGACCCCGTCCAGGAGCGCGGCGAGCGCGGCGCGCGGCACCGCCACATCGTCGATCACCAGGCCGCCGTTGCCGCCCGGGTAGGCGTCCGCCGCGAACTTCTCCATCGCCGGGTGGGCCAGCCGGCGGGCCTGGAGCAGCGCCGCCGCCTCCATCGCGTCGGTGGCCGCGTAGACCTCGTCGGCACCGACGGCCTCGCACACCTCGGCCAGCACGGCCAGGTCGTCCGCCGCCCGGGTGCCGGTGTCGGCGGCGGCCAGCAGCAGGGCCTGCGCGTCGGTCCGCAACCCCATCGGCTGGTACGCCTCGATCGCCCGCAGGTGGGTCTGGTCCAGCAACTCCAGCAGGCTGGGGGTGAGCCCGCGAGCCGCGATCTCGGCCACCGCCGCTCCGGCCTCGGCGATGGATCCGAAGACCGCCACCAGGGTCAGCGAGTCGGCCGGGGCGGGCCGCAGCGCCACGGTCACCTCGGTGATCACGCCGAGGGTGCCCTCCGAACCGACGAACAGCCGGGTCAGGTCGTAGCCGGCCACCCCCTTGGCCGTACGTCGTCCGGTGCGCAGCACCTCGCCGGAGGCGAGCACCACCTCCAGGCCGAGCACGTACTCGGTGGTCACGCCGTACTTGACACAGCACATGCCGCCGGCGTTGGTGGCCACGTTGCCGCCGATGGTGGACGACTCCCAGGAGCCGGGGTCCGGCGGGTACCAGAGGCCCTGTTTGGCCACCGCCCCGGCCAGCGCCGCGTTGACCACCCCCGGTTGGACCACCGCGATCCGGCTCACCGGGTCGATCTCCCGGATCTCGTTCATCGCGACGGTGCTGAGCACCACGGCGCCGTCCACCGCGTTCGCCGCGCCGGCCAGCCCGGTCCGCGCACCCTGCGGCACCAGCGGTACGCCGTGCCGCGCCGCAGCCTGGACCACGGCGACCACCTGTTCGGTGTTGCGCGGGCGGGTCACCACCAACGGGATGCCGGCGGCGCACAGGTCGGCCTCGTCCCGCTGGTGCATCCGCAGCAGGTCCGGGTCGGTGAGCACGGCGTCGGCACCGAGCGCGGCGCGCAGGTCGTCGAGGAGCGCGGTGGGGGCCATGCAGCCGAGGCTAGGTCGCCGACCGGCGATCATCAACATGATCGACTCGGCGGGATAGCTTGGGCACCATGCTCTACCTGGACCGGCCGGCCTGGCCGTGGCGCGGTCGGCTCTGGTCGCACTTGATCAGTGACGTCTCGTACGCCGAACTGCACGCCTTCGCCGAGACGCTCGGCGCGCCCCGACGCGGTTTCGACAGGGACCACTACGACATTCCAGCCGACCGGTTCGCGGCGGCGGTGTGGCTCGGTGCGCGGGTGGTGCCGAGCCGGGAACTGGTCCAGTTGCTCCGCGCCACCGGGCTGCGTCGCCCGAAGCACCTGGTCAGCCCGCGTTCTCCGGCTCCCCGGTGAGCGCGGCCAGTTCGCGGCGCACGTTGTCCCGGGCGGGCTCTTCCCACCGGGTCGCCAGCGGCGGCAGTCGGAACAGCGCGGGCAGCGCCAGCAGGCCGGTCAACACCGCGGCCCGCCCAGCCCGGAAGGCCGGCTCCGGCACATGGGCGTACTCCCGGCGGATCGCCGCCGCGTACCGCTCGTAGCGGGCCGGCGGCGCGGCCAGCACGGCCAGGTCCGCATCGCAGAGCAGCGCGCCGTCGAGGTCGTCCGGCGCCACCGAGTGCCCGGCGGTGAGCAGCACCAGCCGGCGTACCTCGGCCACCTCGGACGTCGGCACCCCGAGCCCGGTGAGCACGTTCCCGGCCAGTGCCGCGCTGTCCTGTTCGTTGGCGTCGCCAGCGGCTCGGGGGTCGTAGACCGCGTCGTGGAACCAGGCCGCCAGCCGGACCACGTCGGCCCGACCGGCCAGGTCGGCGTGCTGGTCCACCACATCGAGCACCGCCGTCAGATGGGCCAGCGTGTGATAGTGCCGGTGCGGCTCCCGCCACCGGGCGATCACCATCTCCCCGGCCCGGGTCGTATCCGGATCGGACCTCGCGCCGGAATCCCGGGCCGCCGCCCGCCACCGGTCCAGCAGATCAACCACCGCCCGAGTCTGCCGCATCCGACCGCGACGCGCCGGACGGGAGGATTCAGCGAGCCCACCACGGGTAGTCGCGCCCATGGCCGTGGCCCGGGACAAGCGACCTCCGATGGTGCGACGTACCGCGCTGCGCGACGGGCTGGTGGACATCGACGGCGCGCGGATCGCCGAGGCCACCGAACAGCTGCGCCATCGCGGTCGAGCCACCCTGCACGACCGGCTGCACCGGGTACGGATGGCCGGCGGGCTCGCGGTGCAGGCCGGGCTGGCTGCGGGGATCGCGTACCTGATCTCGCACAAGGTGCTCGGCAACCCGCAACCGGTCTTCGCGCCGATCTCCGCGGTCGGCACCCTGGCCGCCTCGGTCGGCCAGCGGTTCCGCCGGACCGTGGAGCTGATCGTCGGGGTCGGCATCGGGGTGGCGATCGGCGACTTCCTGATCTACCTGCTCGGGACCGGGGCGTGGCAGCTCGGCCTGGTGGTCACTGTGGCGATCCTGTTCACCATCTTCGCGGGGGCGAGCGTGGCGATCGTCATCCAGGCGGCTGCCACGGCGGTGCTGATCGTGACGCTGAGCCCGTCGACCCAGGATCTGGAGATCCCCCGCTTCGTCGACGCGTTCCTCGGCGGTGGGATCGCGCTGCTGGTCACTGCGGTGCTGCTGCCGCTGAACCCACTCCGAGTGATCAACCGGGCCGCCCGACCCGCCCTGGACCTGCTCGCCACCCAGCTCGACGCCACCGCCGACGGGCTGCGCAACCGGGACCGCACCGGCATCCAGGCCGCACTGGATCGGCTGCGCAACAACAAGGAGGAGCTGGCCACGCTGGGCGAGGCGATCGAGGGCGCGAAGGAGACCGCCACCCTCTCCCCGGCCCGCTGGCACCGTCGCAGCGAGTTGATCCACTACGCGGAGGCGGCCGACCCGATCGACCGGGCGATGCGCAACAGCGGCACGCTGATCCGCCGTTCCGTCACCCTGATCGAGGACGAGGAGCCGGTGCCCGATCCGATGCCGGACGCGATCGGCCACCTCGCCGAGTCGGTCCGGCTGCTCAAGCACGAGTTCGCCGCCGGCGAGGAGCCGGAGAAGGCCCGGGAACGGTCGCTGCGCGCGGTCAGCGAGGCCGGCCGGGCGTACGGCGAGGGGGTCGGCTTCTCCGGCAGCGTGGTGATCGCCCAGATCCGCACCACCGCGAGCGACCTGCTGGTCGCCTCCGGAATCGAGCAGGAGGAGGCGAACCGGTGGATCCGCACCGCCTTCGGCGAGCAGGAGCGCCCGGTTGGTGAGCCCGCCGAGCCCGGCGAGACACCGAAGCCACCCACCGCCCCGCCGATCGGCTGAGCGCCGGCCGGCCTCAGCCCAGCTCGGCCAGCGCGGCGATCAGCCGGTCCACCTGGGCGGCCGTGCTGCCCAGCCCGATGCTGGCGCGCAGCGCGGTGGGCGGCAGGTCCCGCCGGCCGGTACGCCCCGCCGCCTCGCTGAGCAGCCGCCGGGCCAGCGGGTGGGCACAGAACAACCCGTCCCGTACGCCGATGTGGTGCTCGGCGGCCAGCCGCGTGGCCACCTCGGTGGAATCCCACCCGGCGACCACGAACGACACGATGCCGACCCGGGGCGCGTCCGGGGCGAAGGTGCGCAGCTCGACGACGTGCGGCAGGGCGGCGAGGCCGGTCCGCAGCCGGGCCAGGAGGGCCTGCTCGTGGGCGGCCAGCGCGGCCCGGTCGGCGTCGTCGAGCGCCGCGCACACCGCTGCCAGCGCAACCGCGCCGAGCAGGTTCGGCGTGCCACCCTCGTGTCGGGCCGGGCCGGTCGCCCAGGTCACGTCGTGGGTGGCCGGCCCGACGTGGCTGGTGGCCCCACCGCCGGCCAGGTACGGCGGGGCGGCGTCCAGCCAGTCCGCGCGGCCGATCAGCACGCCCGCACCGAACGGCGCGTACAGCTTGTGACCGGACACGGCCAGGTAGTCGACGTCGAGCGTCAGCAGGTCGACCGGGGCGTGCGGGGCGAGTTGCGCGGCGTCGAGCACGATCCGGGCACCGTGCCGGTGGGCCACCCGCGCCAGTTCGGCGACCGGCCACCGCTCACCGGTCACGTTGCTCGCACCGGTCACCGCGACCAGCACCGGCAGCGCCGGGCTGCTGCCCCGACGCAGCTCGGTGAGGGCGGCGGCGAGATCGCGTACCGCCCCGTCGGGATCGGTGGGCACCGGCAGCCGCACCGATCCGCGCGGCCAGGGCAGCAGGTTGGCGTGGTGCTCGCCGGCGAACGTGACGACCGTCGTGCCGGCCGGCACGGCCCGCGCCAGCAGGTTGAGTGCGTCAGTCGTGTTGCGGGTGAAGATGACGTGATCGTCGGCGCGAGCGCCGAAGAAGTCGCCGACCGTCTGCCGGGCCTGCTCGTACGCGAGGGTGCAGCGCCGCGACAGCGCTCCCGCTCCGCGATGCACGCTGGCGTACCAGGGCAGCAGTTCGGTCACCGCGTCGGCGGCGGCCCGCGCGCACGGTGCGCTGGCCGCGTAGTCCAAGTTGATCTCACCGGGTACGCCGAGGACGTCGAGCGGCGCGGACGGCAGGGTGGGCAGCGAGGGAACGAGAGTGACGGACACGCCGGAACCTCCGGGGTCAGGGACCCCGGGTGCGACATCGGGACGGGGTCCGCGCTTGCCCAGCACGCCGATCGGGCTGGGCCCGGTCATCACCCGGGGCACCCCACCGCGAACTCGACGAGGGTTGCCGGCCAGCAAGCCGGGGCTTGACGCTGGCGCTCGTGACCTGCCGGCAGCATAGCGGCTACCGATGCGACCGAACGAGCCGGCAGCGGATGGCTACGCTGACCGCATGGACGACACCCCGCCCGGTTCACCGCTGCCGCCGTCGCCCGCCACTCAGCCTGCGCCCGCCGTCCCGCCAGTGGGCGAGACGCCCCGGATGCCGCTGCGCCGGCTTGGCTGGCGGCGGTTCCTGGTGCTGGCCGGGGTGGTGCTGCTCATCGCGGCGTGCGCGGTGTTCATGGTCTTCACGCTCGGCCAGTCGCTCGGTGCGCAGGCCCTGCTGATCGGGGTGGTCGCCGCCATCCTGCCGGTGCCGGTGCTGGTCGGCTGTTTCCTCTGGTTGGACCGGTACGAACCCGAGCCGCTGAAGTATCTGATCTTCTGTTTCGCCTGGGGCGCGTTCGTCTCCACCGCCGCCTCGCTGACGGTGAACGACTTCGCGGCCAACCGTTTCGCCGACTGGGGCCTGCCGTCCGCGCTCACCGGGGTGCTGGTGGCGCCGTTCATCGAGGAGCTGACCAAGGCGCTGGGCCCGATCCTGCTGCTGGTGTTCCGCCGTCGTGAGTGGTCCGGGATCACCGACGGCCTGGTCTACTGCGGGCTCGCCGCGGTCGGCTTCGCGATGGTGGAGAACATCCTCTACCTGGGCGGGTTGGGGTATGCGTCCGGCGCCGACCGCTACGGCCCGGCCACCGGCATCCAACAGGTCATCGCGATCTTCATCCTGCGGATCCTGCTGTTCGGGTTCGCCCATCCCCTTTTCACCTCGATGACCGGTGTGGGGCTGGGCATCGCGTCCCGGACGGCCGACCGGCGCATCCGGGTGCTCGCTCCGATCGCCGGCCTGCTGCTGGCGATGATGCTGCACGGCACGTGGAACCTGCTGCCCACGCTGACCCAGGCCACCGGTGAGGCCATGATCATGCTGTACGGCTTCCTGGGCCTCATGGTGCCGGTCTTCTTCGGCACCGTGGGGCTGGCGCTGTGGCTGCGCGCCTGGGAGGGGCGGCTCACCGAGCGGGTCCTGCCCGACTACGTACGCGCCGGCTGGCTCAGCCCGCCCGAGGTGGCCGCGCTGAGCAGTCTCGGCAGGCGGCACGCCGCCCGCAGTTGGGCGCGGCGGGTGGCCGGCGACGGCGGGGTGCGGGCGATGCGGGGTTACCAGTCCGCCGCGACCCGGTTGGCCCTGCTGCGCGACGGGGCGCTGCGCGGCCTGGACCGCAAGCCCGCCGACCAGGAGCGGACCGCACGCGAGGAGCGGGAGTTGCTGGACGCGATCACCGCGTACCGGTCGTTCTTCGTCGGTCGGGACCCGCAGGCCCCGGCGGGAGTCTGGGACGGCAACCGCTACCTGCTGCGCTTCCCGGACGGCAGCCAACGCCCGGTGGACGCGCCGGACGAGCCGGTGGTGCCGATTCCGGTGGTGTTGGCGCCCGCCCCGGCCCCAATGGGGTACGCCCCGCCCGGCTGGCCCGGCCCGCGATCGGCGCCGCCCTGGCCGCCGACGCACCAGTGACGGCTGCCGGCTGCCGGCTCAGGCCAGGCGGCTCAGGTCAGGCGGAGCGGTTCACGTCATCAGCGAGGTGAGGAAGTCACCGAAGCCCTGGAACATCGCGATCAACGCGGCCCCGATGGCCCGGAAGATCTGCGCGGCGCCGTCCGGCCGGAAGGCCATGAAGTAGATCAGGAACGCGACACTGCCCCAGGTCAACAGTTTCTTCACGAATACCGGCATCGTCCCTCCCCAGGGCCACGGTCGCCGGATGGCTTCCCGTCGTGCGGCCGGGCAAACGGTGCGCGACGGTGCCTGGTGGCCGGGGGAGGTGCGTCAGAGGTAGAGGCCGGTCGAGTCGTTCTCGATCCGCTCGGCGGCGACGGCGTGCACGTCCCGCTCCCGTAGCAGCACGTAACCGCGGCCGTGCAGCTCGACCTCGGAGCGGTCATCCGGGTCGAAGAGCACCCGGTCGCCGGAGACGATGGCGCGGACGTTCGGCCCCACCCCGACCGCGGTGGCCCAGGCGAGGCGCTTGCCGACCGCGGCGGTCGCCGGAATGACGATGCCAGCGGTGGAGCGGCGTTCGCCCTCGCTGCCCTCCATTCGGACCAGCACGCGGTCGTGCAGCAGGCGGATCGGCAGGCCGGCGTCGAGATCGTTGTCGGCGGTCACGCCGCAGACGCTACCGTGTGGGCCGACGGCGGCCCGCCGGTGGTTACGCCGTAGGTGGCCGGGGCATTGTGTCGCGGAACCCCCCTATGGTGTCGGGAACGGACGTATGCTGTCCGACCTGTCGCCCTGGGCGGGCCGGGTTCTCTGCCAGGAGGTGCGCTTGAGCCGCTTCGAGCGGGTACGCCGGCGGCTTCGCCGCGCTTACCAGTCACGACAGGTGTCGACGCGGGCCGACGAGGGCGCGGTGAGTGACGCGCTGGACGACGCGTCGGCGGACGCCCGGGTGGCGTCGCCGGGCGTGCCGGGGCCGGCCGCGCCACCGAACGCCACGGTCTACGGCGCGGAACCCCCGACGGACCTGCACAGCTCCACCTCCAGTCGGGACGACGCCGACGTTCCGCACGGGCTGCGCATCGCCGCCGCGTGGTGTTGGCGACTGATCGTGATCGGGGTGGTGGCCTGGGCGCTGCTGCGGATCGTCGGCACGATCAAGATCGTGATCATTCCGCTGGCCATCGCGCTGCTGCTCTCCGCGCTGCTCGCACCGGCGGTGGGCTGGCTGCTGCGGGTCCGGTTCCCCCGGTCGCTGGCGACGGCGGTGGTGCTGGTCGGCGGTCTGGTCGCGGTGATCGGCACGCTGACGCTGGTGGTCAACGAGTTCATTCGGGGCGTACCGGAGCTGAGCCAGAAGTCGTCGGAAGGTGTCCGGCAGATCCAGAACTGGCTGAAGACGGGCCCGCTGCACCTCTCGGACACCCAGCTCGACCGCTACATCGACGAGGCGCAGGCCTGGATCAACAACAACACCTCGCGGTTCACCAGCGGCGCGCTGAGCACCGCCGCGACGCTGGCCGAGGTGCTCACCGGCACGCTGCTGGTCCTGTTCGCGACGTTCTTCTTCCTGCGCGACGGCAACCGGATCTGGCGCTTCCTGGTCCGGCTGTTGCCGGTGGCCGCCCGGTGGAAGGTCGACGACGCGGGCCGCGCCTCCTGGCAGACGCTTGTCGCCTACGTCCGCGCGACCGTGCTGGTCGCCTTCATCGACGCGGTCGGCATCGGCATCTTCCTGGTCGTCTTCGACATCCCGTTCGCCTTCCCGCTGGCCGCGCTGGTCTTCCTCGGCGCGTTCATCCCGATCGTCGGTGCGGCGCTCTCCGGTGGCGTGGCGGTGCTGGTGGCCCTCGTCGACAGCGGCCCGGTCACCGCGTTGATCATCCTTGGTGCGGTGATCGGCGTGCAGCAGATCGAGGGGCACGTGCTGCAACCGCTGATCATGGGCCGGGCGGTCGCCCTGCACCCGCTCGCGGTGATCATCGGCATCGCCGCCGGTGTCGTGCTCGCCGGCATCACCGGCGCGTTGGTCTCCGTACCGCTCATCGCGGTGCTGAACACCGCCGTCCGCCGGCTTGCCGCCCGAAGGGTCCCGGACACCCCGCCCGACGCCGTGGTCGTCGCCTCCCAGGCCCCGTAAGACCGCGCCCGCGCCTTGTGCGCCCGGACCCGCTGGGCCACGCCGTCGGCCGCCTGATCACGCACGAACATGGAAAGAGTGGCCTCCCGCAGCGGGGAGGCCACTCTTTCCATGTTGTAGCGCGATCTTGGCCGTGCGCCGTGCGCCGTGCGCCGTGGCGTGGCGGGGCGGGGCGGGGCGGGTCAGGACTTGGCCAGGCGCTCCAGGGCGCCCCGGGCCACCTCGGGGCGGGTCGTGTACCAGAACGGGGGCAGCGAACGGCGCAGGAACGGCCCGTAGCCCCGGGCCGTCTCCAGCCGGGAGTCGAGCACCGCGACCACGCCCTTGTCGCCGGTGGCGCGAATCAGCCGGCCCACACCCTGGGCCAGCCGGACCGCCGCGATCGGCACGCTGACCGCGGCGAAGCCGGAGCCGCCGCCCGCGTCCACGGCCGCCGCGCGGGCAGCCGCCAGCGGTTCGTCCGGCCGTGGGAAGGGCAGCCGGTCGACGACGACGAGCTGGCAGGCGTCACCCGGCACATCCACCCCCTGCCAGAGCGACATCACCCCGAACAGGCAGCTGGCGCGCTCCTCGCGGAAGCGACGCACCAGCAGCGGCAGCGCCTCCTCACCCTGGAGCAGCACCGGCAGGTCGGTCCGCGCGCGCACCAGCTCCGCCGCCTGCTGCGCGGCCCGCCGGGAGGAGAAGAGCCCGAGAGTACGACCACCGAGTGCCTGGACCAGCCCGAGCAGCTCCTCTCCGGCAGCCTCGGGCAGCCCGGAGACGCTGGGGCGGGGAAGGTGCGCGGCGACGTACAGGATGCCCTGTCGGGCGTAGTCGAACGGCGAACCGACGTCGAGTGACCGCCACCCGGGGCCCTCGGTGGCCGGTACGACGGCGTTCGGTGTGACGTCACCCGCGAGGCGGTGGCCGGGCGTCTCGGCCGCCGGACGGCCCGGACCGGTGCGGGCGGCCAGCGCGGCGGCGGCGGGGGTCGGCGGGGCGGGCGGTGGCGCGTCCAGCCCGAGGGCGCGGGCGACCGTGTCGAACCGGCCACCGAGCGCCAGGGTCGCCGAGGTGGCGACGACTGTGCGTTCGTCGTACAGGTGGGTGGCGAGGGTGCCGGCCACCGACAGCGGCGCGACCACCAGCGCCCGCCGGCTGCCGCTGTCGTTCTTTTCCACCCAGGCCACGTCGTGGTCGCCCTCCTCCAGCAACCGCTGCGCGGTGGTGGAGAGCTCGTCCAGGGCGGCCTTGGCCTGCTGCTTGCGCACCGGGTCGGGGTCGTCGGACTTGACGTCGCCGATCGTGTCCAGGGCCGCGCGGGTCGCCGCGTCGAGCAGCGTGCACGCCTCCCGCAGTGGCGTCGGCAACCCCGCGGTGATCCGCCCGGCCGGCGCCTCGGCCAGGCCGACCGCGAGGGCGTCGCCGGCGGCGGTGAGCGCCTCGGCGGTCTCCGGGCGCAGCAGCGTACGGGCCCGCCGGGTGGTCCGGTCGATCAGCTCCGGCACCAGCTCCGCCTGGGCGGCGGAGGAGACCCGGTCGGCCAGCTCGTGCGCCTCGTCGACGATGAGCAGCTTGTGCGGCGGCACGATGTGCCGGCCGGCGAGCATGTCGACCGCGAGCAGGCTGTGGTTGGTCACCACGATGTCGGCCTCGCGGGCACGGGCCCGCGACGCCTCGGCGAAGCACTCCTGCCCGAAGGGGCAACGGGTCGCACCGACGCACTCGCGGGCCGGCATCGACACCAGCCGCCAGGCCTGATCGTCGACGCCTGGGTCCAGTTCGTCCCGGTCGCCGGTGGCGGTCTTCTCGGCCCAGTCCCGCAGCCGCTCGATCTGCTTGCCCAACCGGCCCGCCTCACCGAGCCATTTCGTCCCGCCGCCGGGACGCGCCGCCGGGGCGTCGAAGAGGGTGTCCTCCGGCTCCTCCTCGGTGGAATTGTCCAGTCGGGCCAGGCAGAGGTAGTGGTGGCGGCCCTTGAGCACGGCGAAGGTGGGCCGACGGCCGAGCACCGGCTCGACCGCGTCGGCGAGCCGGGGCAGGTCGTGGTCGACCAGCTGGGACTGCAACGCCAGGGTGGCGGTGGAGACCACCACCGGGCCGTCCACGGTGAGCGCCGGCGCGAGGTACGCCAGCGACTTGCCGGTGCCGGTGCCGGCCTGGACGAGCAGGTGCTCGCCGCCGGCCACGCACTCCTCGATCGCCGTGGTCATCTGCAGCTGGCCGGGGCGTTCCGCGCCGCCGGGCACCGCGCCGACCGCCGCCGCCAGCAGCTCCGTGCCGCTGGGCCGGGCACCCCGCCGCCGGCCCTTCGCACGGGCCGACGGGGTGGCGGAACCGGTGGCGGTGCGGGGCGGAGTCACCGTGCGACGGTACCCGGCACCGCCGACACCGGCCGCGCCCATCCGCCGCGTGGCGCGATGCCGGCCGGGTAGGGCGATGCGGCGACGTCGTCCGGTTACGGCCGCGCTACGACGCGTGGGCAGTATCGGTTAGGGTGCGAATCATGCCGAGCGACATGGTCCGAGTGATCTACCGCAAGTACGACGGCAGCGCCCACCGCGACTACCCGGCCCGCCGGCTCACGGAGGACGACCTCGGCATCTGGCTCGGCGTGCCCGAGGGCACCCAGTCCGTCTACCACGGTCGGCCCTCGGTGGAGAAGATCCCGTTCGTGCTGTTGGTGCCACATCGCGGCTGGTGGACGGCAATGTTCAACCCCCCGCCCCGCACCAGCGAGGTCTACTGCGACATCACGACCCCGGCCCGCTGGGAGTCCGACGACACGGTCCACCTGATCGACCTGGACCTGGACGTCGTCCGGCGTCGGGCCACCGGGCTGGTGGAGCTGCTCGACGAGGACGAGTTCGCCGAGCACCGGGCCCGGTTCGGCTACCCGGACGACGTGGTGGCCGAGGCGGAGGCCGCGGCACAGCGGCTGTTCGGGGCCCTGGGCGACGGCACCGAGCCGTTCGCCACCGCGTACCGCAAGTGGTTGGCCCTGGTGGTCTGACGCCGCGCGGCGCTCAGCGGGCGGAAAGGCGGCGGGTGGGTGATGATCCGTGCATGAGCGCACCCCAGCAACTGCAGATCGTGGCGCCGGACGGCGGCTCGGTGCGGGAACTGCTGCGGGTCACCGCGCCGGTGGATCTCGGCGCGATCGACCCACGGTCCATGCCCGGCCTGCCGGAGCCGGCGGGCCGCGGCGAGCACCGTAAGACCTGGGCGCGGGAGCAGGTGGAGCTGGTCGGCGAGGAGTTGGGCCGGCAGCAGGAGATGCTCTTCGCGATGGCCAGGACCAGGTCGGAACGCCCGGCGCACCGGGTGCTGTTGGTGCTTCAGGCCATGGACTGTGGCGGCAAGGACGGCACGATCAAGCGGGTGGCCGGCGCGATGAACCCGCTGGGCCTGCACATCCGCTCGTTCGGGCCGCCGACGCGCCAGGAGCTGCGGCACGACTTCCTCTGGCGGATCCGACGGGAGCTGCCGCCGCCGGGGTACGTGGGGATGTTCAACCGTTCGCACTACGAGGACGTGTTGATCGCCCGGGTCGCCTCGTTGGTGCCGGAGGCGACCTGGCGAGCCCGCTATGACGAGATCAACGCGTTCGAGCGGGAGCTGACCGAAGGCGGCGTGACCCTGATCAAGGTGATGCTGCACATCTCGTACGCCGAGCAGGGCAAGCGCCTGCTGGGCCGGCTCACCGACCCGCGCAAGCACTGGAAGTACAACCCCTCCGACATCGACTCGCGAGGGCACTGGGACGACTACCAGGCCGCGTACGCCGAGGCCCTGAACCGGTGCGGCACGGACGCCGCGCCGTGGTTCGTGGTGCCGGCGGACCGCAAGTGGTACCGGGATTGGGCAGTGGCCCACCTGCTGCGTGAGACGTTCGACACGCTCGATCTGGGGTATCCGGCTGCCGATTTCGACGTGGCACGGGAGCGGAACCGCCTCCTGGCTGGGGGAGCGGGTGCCGGTGGGGCGGTCGAGGTGAACGGCAGATGAACGAGCGGTGAATGGTGCCTGGCCAGGGGTGGGCCGGCGATTTCCCGGTTCCGCCGTTTCCTAGCATTCACCGAGCGGGCGCTCTCGGGTGCCGCCACCCTTCCACCGACGCGACGAGGTCTGTGCTGTGAAGTTTTCCTTCCGCCCCACCGAGGGCGCCTTCTACGAGCTCTTCACCAGGGCCGCGCAGAACCTGGTCCGGGGCACCGCGCTGCTCAACGAGCTGGCCCTGCCCGGCGTGGACGTGCAGTCCGTCAGTGAGCGGCTGACCGAGGTCGAGCACGACAGCGACCAGATCACCCACGAGCTGTACAAGAAGATCAACTCCACGTTCATCACCCCCTTCGACCGGGAGGACATCTACCGGCTCGGCTCGCTGCTGGACGACGTGATGGACCACCTGGAGGCGGTCGGCGACCTGCTCTACCTGTACGGGCTGACCGAGCTGCCGGCGCTGCCCCGCGAGCTGCACGAGATGGTCAACGTGCTCGACCAGCAGGCCAAGCTGACCGCCGAGGCGATGCCCCGGCTGAAGTCGATGAAGGATCTCGAGGACTACTGGATCGAGTGCAACCGGCTGGAGAACGAGGGCGACCGGATCAACCGGCAGCTGCTCGTCCGCCTCTTCTCCGGTGAGTACGACGCGTTGACGGTGCTGAAGATGAAGGAGGTCGCCGACGAGCTGGAGGCCGCCTGCGACGCCTTCGAGCACGTCGCCAACACCGTCGAGACCATCGCCGTCAAGGAGTCCTGAGCCGGTGTCTCCCGAACTCATCGCCGTGCTGGCGGTGATCGCGGTTGCCCTGGCGTTCGACTACACCAACGGCTTCCACGACGCTGCCAACGCGATCGCGACAAGCGTCTCCACTCGGGCGCTGACACCCCGGATCGCCCTGGCGCTAGCCGCCGTGGGCAACTTCATCGGCGCGCACTTCGGTGCGGGCGTGGCCAAGACCGTCGGAGACGGACTGGTCACCCTGCCCACCGGGGTCGAAAGCCTCGGTGTGGTCTTCGCCGGTGTGCTCGGCGCCATCGCCTGGAACCTGATCACCTGGTACTTCGGCCTGCCATCGTCGTCCTCGCACGCGCTCTTCGGCGGCCTGGTCGGCGCGACCCTGCTGTCGGCCGGCGGCATCGTCCAGTGGGTCACCATCGGCGAGAAGGTCATCCTGCCGATGGTGCTCTCGCCGATCGTCGGCCTCACCCTCGGCTACGTGCTGATGCTGGCCATCCTCTGGCTGTTCCGGAAGGGGCAGCCGGGCAAGCTCAACCGGGGCTTCCGCTGGGCGCAGACCGCCTCGGCGGCCGCCATGTCGGTCGGTCACGGCATGCAGGACGCCGCGAAGACCATGGGCATCGTGGTGCTCGCCCTCTACACGGGTGGCTTCCAGGACGACAAGTCCCACATCCCCGGCTGGGTGTTCTGGACCTCGGCGACGATGCTGGCGCTGGGCACGTACGCCGGTGGTTGGCGGATCATCCGCACCCTCGGTCGTAAGATCATCGACCTGGGTCCGCCGGAGGGCTTCGCCGCCGAGACGGTGGCCAGCGCGGTGCTCTACTTCAACGCCCTGGTGCTGAAGGCACCGATCTCCACCACCCACACCATCACCTCGGCGATCATGGGTGTGGGCGCGACCAAGCGACTCTCCGCGGTCCGCTGGAACGTCGCCGGCAACATCGTGATCGCCTGGATCGTCACGTTCCCGGCCGCCGCGCTGATCGCCTGCCTCACCTACCTGCTGGTCCGGCCGCTCTTCGGCTGAGTTTCGGCAAGGGCCCCCGATCGCGGTCTCGCCGTGGCCGGGGGCCCTTGCGCTGTTTCAGACGTACCTGACGCCGATCTGCTCGCGGACCGTGTCCAGCAGGGCCATCACCTCAAGGGTGGTGGCGTGCGGCACCATCGGGCTCTCGGTCAGGCCGGCGGCCAGGCAGCGCTGCACCTCGATCGCCTCGTACTGGTAGCCGTTGCCGGCCTCCTCAGCGACGATCGTCTCCGGCTCCGCGCCGGCCCGGTGCAGGGTCACCGAACCCGGCCGGAAGAACGGCTCCGGCAGGTCGATCCGCCCCGTGGTGCCGGTGATCGAGGCGGTCTGCCCGCTCAACCCGACCATGCCGCAGCTCAGGGTTGCCAGGGCCCCGGTGTCGTAACCGAACAGGACGCCGGTGTTCTCGTCCGTCCCCTCCGGGCCGAGCTGCGCCCAGGACCGGATGTGCTGCGGCACCCCGAGCAGCAGGTGAGCCAGACTGATCGGGTAGATCCCCAGGTCGAGCAGGGCGCCCCCGCCCAGCGCTGCGTTGCGCATCCGGTGCTCCGGCGGGAACGGCCCGGCCACCCCGAAGTCGGCCCGGACGCCGGTCACCGTGCCGATCGCCCCGTCTGCAATCAGCTCGACCACCCGGAGGACCATCGGATTCAGTCGCATCCACATGGCCTCCATCAGGAAGACCCCGGCGGCGCGGGCGGTCTCCACCAACTCGGTGCTGGTGGCCAGGTCGAGGGTGAACGGCTTCTCCAACAGCACCGCCCGCCCGGCGGTGAGGCAGGTCATCGCCGCCTCGTAGTGCGCGGAATGCGGAGTCGCCACGTAGATCGCGTCCACCTCCGGGTCGGCGGCCAACTCCACCCAGGAGCCGTAGGCGCGCTTCGCGCCGTACGTGTCGGCGAAGCGCTGTGCGCTCTCCGCGGCGCGGGAACCGACCGCGACCAACTCGGCGTCCGGCACCAGCCGGAGGTCTTCGGCGAAACGGCTGGCGATGTGGCCGGTGGCCAGGATGCCCCAACGAGTCATGCCGGAACGCTAACCGAGCCAGGTGAACCGCCCGCTGCCCGGCCTGCTCCCGCTGCCCGGCCTGCTCCCGCTGCCCGGCCGACGCCTCGGGCCTGACGCCCTGATGAGCGTGATGACTCTTAGACATATTGATGCCTCAGAGTCATCATGCTCGCCGACCGAGCCGACCGAGCCGACCGAGCCGACCGAGCCGACCGAGCCGACCGAGCCGACCGAGCCGACCGCTCCATCGCCCAGCGCGCGGCCGGCGTTCCCCCGGCGGGAACTAGGCTCGCGGGCATGACGATCGACAGTGCCGGCTTCGCCGCCCCGGCCGCCCTGGTCGAGCACGCCCGCCGGTTCCAGGCCGAGGGTGGCACCCCGGCCACGCCGCGCGTCGCGGCCACCGTGCTGCTGCTGCGTCCGACCGACGCCGACTTCGAGGTGTACGTCATCCGCCGGGTCGCCGCGATGACCTTCGGCGGGATGTACGCCTTCCCGGGCGGCGGCGTGGACCGCTCCGACTCGGAGGCGCACCTCGACTGGGCGGGGCCGACGCCGGACGAGTGGGCGGGTCGGCTCGGCGTGGCCCCGGACGCCGCGCAGGCGGTGGTCTGCGCCGCCGCACGGGAAGTCTTCGAGGAGGCGGGTGTGCTGCTCGCCGGTCCGAACCGGGAGACCGTCGTAGGCGACGTCAGCGGCGACGACTGGGAGGCGGCCCGGCAGGACCTGGAGGGACGGCGGCTTGGCTTCTCGGCGCTGCTCGCCGACCGTCAGCTCACCCTCCGATCGGACCTGCTGCTGCCGTGGAGCCGGTGGATCACGCCCGAGTTCGAGCCGCGCCGCTTCGACACGTACTTCTTCATCGCCCTGCTGCCGGCAGGACAACGGACCCGCGACGTCTCCGGCGAGGCCGACCACACCCTGTGGATTCGCCCGGCGGACGCGCTGGCCCGCGCGCAGGCCGGCGAGCTGACCATGCTGCCACCGACCCTGGTCACGCTGGCCCAGGTGGCGGCGGCCGGAGACCTGGCTGGGGTGGCGCGGGCGGCGGCCGATCGAGACGCCGCCAGCCCAGTCACCCCGCGCCTGGACCTGCCCCCGGACGGCGAACCCCGCTTCGTCCTGGGCTGAGCCCGCACACTTCGTCGCAGTCTCGGCCCACCCGCCCGCCCGCGCGCGCTCGCTGTTTGCGCCCCCTCGATGCACGCCGCCGCTGCCCCCGCCGCCGCCGCCGTCACCACCACCACCACCACCACCACCGCCGCCGCCGCCGCCGCCGCAAGATCGTGCTCGATCCAGGAAGTAGTGGTTTGGTCGCGCGAAGGAAACCACTACTTCCATGTTCGAGCGCGATCTTGCGGGGGCGGCGGGGGCGGGATGGCCCGGCCGCGCGGTGGGGCCGCGCGGTGGGGCCGCGCGGTGGGGGCCGCGCGGTGGGGCGCGGTGGGGCCGCGGGGCGGGGCGGCGGGGCGGGGCTGCGCGGTGTCGGCGGCGGACATGGCACCGGCGCCCACGCCGGGAGGCGGGGCGCCGGTGACCGGACGTGGTCGGCTCAGCCGAAGCGGCCGGTGATGTAGTCCTCGGTCTTCTTCACGCTCGGGTTGCTGAAGATCTTCTGGGTGTTGTCGTACTCGATCAGCCGGCCCGGGTCGCCGGTCTTCTCGATCGAGAAGAAGGCGGTCCGGTCCGACACCCGCGCGGCCTGCTGCATGTTGTGCGTCACGATGATGATCGTGAACTTGTCCTTTAGCTGGAACATCAGGTCCTCGATCGCCAGTGTGGAGATCGGGTCCAGGGCGGAGCACGGCTCGTCCATCAGGACGACCTGCGGCTCGACCGCGATGGTCCGGGCGATGCAGAGCCGCTGCTGCTGACCGCCGGAGAGGCCCGCGCCGGGCTTGCCCAGCCGGTCCTTGACCTCGCCCCACAGGTTCGCGGCGCGCAGGGCCTTCTCGGCCGCGTCCTCCAGGATCGACTTCTTGCGGACCCCGTTGAGCTTCAGCCCGGCCACCACGTTCTCGAAGATGCTCATGGTGGGGAACGGGTTCGGCCGCTGGAAGACCATGCCGATCGTGCGCCGGACCGCGGTGACGTCCACGTCCCGGTCGTAGATGTCCTCGTCGTCGATGGTCAGGCTGCCCTCGACCCGGGCCCCCGGCAGCACCTCGTGCATCCGGTTGATCGACCGCAGGAACGTCGACTTGCCGCAACCGGACGGCCCGATGAGAGCGGTGACCGTCTTAGGTTCGACCGTCAGGTTGATGTTCTCGATCGCCTTGAAGCCGCCGTAGTACGCGGTGACGTTCGTGGCGGAGACGCGCTTGGCCATGGTGGTACCTCCGGGGTTCATCGGCTGATCCTGTTGCGACGGGCCAGCAGTTTCGCCGCGATCGTCAGGATGAGCACGAGGGCGACCAGGGTGAGTGCAGCAGTCCACGCCCGCTCCGGCGCGTACTTCGACGCTTCGCCGGCCTGCTGGTAGACGAAGAGGGCCAGCGACGACTGGTTGTTCTCGAAGGGATTGAAGTTGATCGCCGCGCCACCGCCGGCGACCAGGAGCACCGGTGCGGTCTCGCCAGCCGCACGGGCGATTGCGAGCATGACGCCGGTGACGATGCCGGGTAGCGCCGTGGGCAGCACCACCCGCAGGATCGTCTTCCACTTGGGTACGCCGAGCGCGTAGGCGCCCTCCCGCAGCGGGGCCGGCACGAGGCGGAGCATCTCCTCGGTGGACCGGACGATGGTCGGCAGCATCAGTACGGCGAGGGCCAGCGCGGCGGCGAAGCCGGAGAAGCTCGGCCGGCCGTCGTTGAACCACGGCGACACGATCAGCACCCAGAACGCCAGCACGAAGAGGCCGGTGACGATCGACGGGATGCCGGTCATCACGTCCACGAAGAACCGGATCGCGAAGGCGAACTTACCCCTGCCGTACTCGACGATGTAGATCGCGCAGAGAATGCCGAGCGGCACGGTGATCAGGGTGGCGATGCCGACCTGCTCCAACGTACCGATGATCGCGTGGTAAGCGCCACCGTTCGGATCGCGGGCCCCGATGTTGTTCATCGAGGTGTTGAAGAAGTTGCCGTCCAGCCGTTCGGCGCCCTTGCTGACCAGGGTCCAGACGACCGATGCGAGCGGCAGCACCGCCAACACGAACGCGGAGTGGATCAGCGCGCTCCAGGTGCGGTTGCGGGCGGAGCGCCGCCCCTCAACCGCGTTGGCCGCGGCGAAGAGCCCGACCAGGTAGAACACCGCGCCGAGGACGATCACCAGGACCGGGCCTCCGATGGAGGCACCGTAGACGACCACGGCGGAGAGCGCGAGGGCCGCCACGGCGACGGCCGGCGCGGCGTACCGGGGCAGCCGTCGTGCCCGCAGTGAGTCTGGCTGGGCTGGCGGCCGGGTGCGGTGGGAGGTGGCGGTGGTGGTCATGCGGCGGACTCCGTGAACTCCCGGCGACGGTAGATGATCGTCCGCGCGATGATGTTGACGATCAAAGTGATCGCGAACAGCACGAGGCCGGAGGCGATCAGGGCGCCCCGCCCGGTCTCGTTCGCCTCGGCGAACCGGTTTGCGATGTTGGCCGCGATGGTGTTGCCACCGGATTCGAGCAGGTTGAACGAGATGGCGTAGGTAGAGCCGAGGGTCAACGCCAGCGCGATTGTCTCGCCCAGCGCGCGACCCAGGCCAAGCATGACCGCGGCGATGATGCCGGGGCGGCCGTAGGGCAGCACCGCAGTACGCAACATCTCCCAGCGGGTGGCGCCCAGGGCGATGGCGGCCTCCTCGTTGGCCGTCGGCGTTTGGAGGAACACCTCGCGGCTGAGTGAGGTGACGATCGGCAGGATCATGATGGCCAGTACGAGTGAGCCGAGCAGGATCGAGTTGCCGTAGGGGCCGTCGCCGCCGAAGATCGGGATCCAACTGAAGTACTTGTTGAGCCAGACCGAGAGGTCCGAGACCGGGCCGATGAGGTAGTCGCGGCCCCAGAGGCCGAATACCACGCTGGGTACGGCGGCCAGCAGGTCGATCAGGAAGCCGAGGCTGTTGCCGAGCCTGCGGGGGGCGTAGTGGGACAGGTAGAGCGCGATGCCCATGGCCACCGGCACGGCCATGAGTAGCGCCAGTGCGGCGGTGAGCACCGTGCCGAAGGCGAGTGCGCCGATGCCGAACGTGGGCGGGCTGTCGTTCGGAAACCAACCCTCGAAGGTCCAGAAGTTCTCGGTGTTGGCGCGTAGGGCCGGCACCGCCTTGGCGATCAGGAAGATCGCGATGGCGGCGATGATGACCAGAACCGTTGTGCCGGCGGCTAGCGTGAGACCGCGGAAGGCCCGCTCGGCGCCGAACCTGCGGCTGCGTGGCAGCGCGCCGCCGCCGCCCAGCCCGGTGCCGCCCGGGGTACGGGTGCTGACTGGTGCCTCGGCCACACGCGCCGAGGCACCGGCGGGCCACTCGTGACTCTGGGTCACGCGCGTCCCGCCGGTGCCGGCGTCGGCCGAGCGGTGAGGGGTTTCACCCATCTGCTCGCTCGATTCGATTGGTGAGGTCAGGAGAGGTTCTTGACCGCGGTCTCGACCTTGGCGCGGACCGACTCCGGCAGCGGGGCGTAGCCCAGGTCGGTCAGCGAGTTCTGGCCCTCGGCGCTGGCCGCGTGGCCCAGCAGCCCCTTGACCAGCGGCAGCTTGTCGGCCGCGAGGCCCTTGCTGCAGACGATCTCGTACGTCGCCAGGACGATCGGGTAGGCCCCGGCCTCCGTGGTGTTGTAGTCGATCGCCAGCTTGAGGTCGTCGCCCTGGCCCTCGACCTTCGCCCCGGCGATGGTCTTGCCGGCCGACTCGGCGGTCAGCGCGGCCCACTCGCCAGCACCGTTCTGCACCTTGGCCATGTTCAGGCTGGAGTTCTCCGCGTACGACCACTCGACGTAGCTGATCGTGCCGACCGTGC
The DNA here is from genome assembly GCF_036902955.1 of Micromonospora sp. CPCC 205558. Classification (NCBI taxonomy): domain Bacteria; kingdom Bacillati; phylum Actinomycetota; class Actinomycetes; order Micromonosporales; family Micromonosporaceae; genus Micromonospora; species Micromonospora sp. CPCC 205558. The sequence goes on along the minus strand of NZ_JBAKHR010000026.1, from coordinate 44,048 downwards.
TCTTGACCTTGCTGGCCACGCCGTCGGACTTGGCGGCACCGATACCACCCGGAGCCTTCCACGCCTTGGCGTTGCCGAAGGTCCAGTCCGACTCGGCGGTCTTCGACAGGTACTTGGTGAAGTTGTCCGTGGTGCCCGACTCGTCGGAGCGGTGGACCGTCTGGATGGCGGTCGACGGGAGCGTGGCACCCGGGTTGTCGGCCTTGATGGCCGCGTCGTCCCACTTGGTCACCGTGCCGGCGAAGATCTTCGCCAGGGTGGCCGGCTTGAACTGGAGGTTGTCCACGCCGCTGCCGGCGTTGTAGACGACCGCGACGGGGCCGATGACCATCGGGAGGTTGAGGGCCTTGCCTCCGACGCACTTGGCGTCGGCCTGCGGCTGCTCCTCCGGCTTGAGCGCGGAGTCGGAGCCGGCGAAGTCGGCGGTCCCGGCGATGAACGCCTGGATGCCGGCGCCCGAGCCGGAAGCCTCGTAGTTGATCGTGGTGCCCTGGCACTTCTGCTGGTACGCCTTGATCCACTCGGCCATGGCGTTCTTCTGCGCCGACGAGCCCTGGGCGTTCAGCGTGCCGGTGGCGCAGTCGACCGCGGCGGCCGAGCCCGAAGCGCTGGCGCCGGGGGCGGGCTCGTTGTTGTCCGAGCCGCATGCGCTGAGACCGAGCGTCGCAGCAAGAGCGAGGCCGGCAATCGCGCCGTACCGCTGGAGCTTCACCTGAGGGGTTTCCCTTCGCGTCTGACTTGGCACCCCGATCCCGGGGCCCGAGGACCGGCACTGACCGGCTGACACGAAAGTTAGAAGTGCCAGGTAGCCGGTTTGCCGGTCGCAAGTGAACGCAAGGTGAACACGTACGGCCGCTCAGGTGACCGCTCGCTGAGGGTGAGTTGTCCGTTAAGTGAACCCGGGCACCCCTGTCGGAAGTATGGGCATATTTCCGTTTCGCCGTTATGTCGCCGACGCCCGGCCGTTACCCACCGGTGACCCGATCAGGGCCGCAGTCGACGGTCAGCCCAGGTGGTAGTTGATGTGCGCGGACCAGCGGGCGAAACCCAGCCGTTCGTAGAGCGCGACGGCACCGGTGTTCGAGTCGTCCACGTAGAGCATCACCCGGTCCAGGCCGCGCTTGTCCCGCAGATGGGCCAGCCCGGCGGTGGTCAGGGCCCGGCCGAGCCCGCCGCCGTGCGCGGTCGGCTCCACTCCCAGGACGTACACCTCGCCGATCCGGGCCGACCCCGGCCGCTCGTGCACCTTGGTCCAGTGGAAACCGAGCAGCCGGCCGGTCGCGGTCTCCTCGGCGAGCAGGAAGCCCGCCGGGTCGAACCACGGCTCGGCGAGGCGGACCCGCAGGTCGTCCGACGTCCACCGGCCCTGCTCGGGGTGCTCGGCGAAGGCCCGTGCGTTGAGGGCCAGCCAGGCCGCGTCGTCCGCCCCGGGCCGGAACGCGCGCAGCGCCACCCCGTCGGGCAGGCGCAGCTCACCCAGCGGGGCGGCCAACGGCCGGCGCAACTGCCAGAGCACCCGGGCGCGGGTGAAGCCGAGGTCGACGGCGAGCGCGGCGGCCGACGGGTGGTCGCCGTGCGCCCACGCCCGCAGCGGCCCGGTGGCCGAGGCGAGTACGCCCCGGGCCAGCGCCCGACCGGTGCCCCGTCGCCGGTACGCGGGGTGCACCACCAGCTCGACCCCGATTCCGCCGACCGGGTCGGTGGTGTCCAGGTGCGCGTACCCGGTGAGGGTGCTGTCGTCGGCGCGGGCGATCAGGTGCACGGCGGGGGCGTCGGGGTCACGCAGCCGCAGCAGGACGTGTTCGTCGAGCGGGTCCGCGCCGTCGGTGTCACCCGCGGAACTGGCGAGGGCCAGTACGTCGGCGATCTCCGCCGACGCCAGTCGGTCGGTCCTGGTCACCTGGTCGCTGGTCGGCTCCGCGCTGCTCATTCCGCCACCGTATCCGCTGCCTGTCGTGACGCCCGGACCGTCGCGGTAAAGCACCGGACCGTCGCGGTAAAGCACCGGACCGTCGCCGTAAAGCGGCTCACGTCGGGTCGGTGGGGAGTGCCTCCAACTCGAACCGGGCGGTCAGCTCGGGCAGGATCCGGCGCAGCGCGTCCACCGTGCCCTGCCGGTCCCCGCCGGCGTCGTGCAGCAGCACCACCGAGCCCGGTTCGGCCTGGTCCAGCACCGTGGCGGTGATCTTGGTGGCGCCGGGCAGGTCCCAGTCCGACGGGTCCACCGACCAGTGCAGCGGGGTCATGCCGAGCTGCCGGGCCACTGACACCACCGGGTACGTCCAGGCCCCGCCCGGCTGGCGGTACCAGACGATCGGGGCGTTCGGCGCCGCCGCCCGGATCGCCGCGTTCGTGCGCAGGAGGTCGGAGCGGATCGCGTCGGCCGACCGGGCGCCCAGGCGGACGTCGTGCTGCCAGGAGTGGTTGCACACGGTGTGCCCGTCGTCCACGATCGCCTGGACCAGGTCCGGGTGGTTCTGCGCGTTCTCGCCGACCAGGCAGAACGTGGCGTGCACGTCATATTCGCGCAGGAGGGCGAGGACCTGCGGGGTGTAACGCGGGTCCGGCCCGTCGTCGAAGGTCAGCGCGAGCCGAGGGCTGCCGGTGGTGGCGTGCGCGCCGAACAGTTTGTCGCCCGCGGCGTCCTGTCCGGACCCGTCCTGCCCGGTCGCCACCGGCCCCGACCCGTCCTGGCCGGTCACCACCGGGCCGGCGCTGGCGCTCGGCGCTCCGCCCGGCTTACCGGCGCTGGGTTGGTCGGCGTAGTGCGGCCCGTCGGCGCTGGTGGAGAGGCCGGTGGAGTGCGTGGGTTTCTGGTCGGGGACGAGGCTGCGGCCGAGCACGTACGCGGAGCCGAGCAGCCCCGCCACGACCAGCGTCACGATCCCCGCAGCCCGCGCGGTGGAACTGCCCCGCGTCACGACTTCCGCCCGGCTCGCCGGTCACGCCGGCCCGTCGCCCCCGTGTTCAGTGCGCGCACCATCGCCCCTTTCTCCGACAAACCCGGCAGTCAGAATAGAGCCGCCAAGCTGGTCAAAAAGGGCATATGGGAAATCGTCCAGTGCGGTCCCGCGAATCAGACCGGCAGGGGCGCGTGCTCCGCCTCGGGAAGCGACCGCGACGGCGGGACGACGAACTTGTAGCCGACCTGGCGGACGGTGCCGATCATCGACTCGTACTCCGAGCCGAGCTTGGCGCGCAGTCGCCGGACGTGCACGTCCACCGTGCGGGTGCCGCCGAAGTAGTCGTAACCCCAGACCTCGCGCAGGAGCTGGTCCCGGGTGAACACCCGGCCCGGGTGCTGGGCCAGGAACTTCAGCAGCTCGAACTCCTTGTAGGTGAGGTCGAGCGGGCGACCCTTGAGCTTGGCCGCGTAGGTGTCCGGGTCGATGGTCAACTCGCCGGCCCGGATCGAGCCACCCGCGCCAGCTGTCGCGTTGCTGAGCCGGCCCACCGCCAGCCGCAGCCGTGCCTCGACCTCGGCGGGGCCGGCCGAGGCGAGGATGACGTCGTCGACGCCCCAGTCGGCGTTGAGCGCGATCAGACCGGCCTCGGTCACCACCGCGACCAGCGGCACGCCGAGCCCGGTGGCGTGCAGCATTCGGCAGGTCGCCCGTGCCTCGCTCAGCTCCGATCGGGCGTCCACCATCACCGCGTCCGGGCTGGGGCCTGCGACCAGGGTGCGAACGTCGCGCGGCGCGGTACGGACCGAGTGCGGCAGCAGGTCGAGTGCCGGCAGCACAGCCGACGGTTCCCCTGCGCGCGCGGTCACCAGCAACAGGATCTCCACGATCACCTCCGTCCCGGCGGCGCGAGGCCGCGCGCGACCAGTCGCACCCATGAAGGAGTGCGCTGAGAAATTGCGTGGTCCCGGCGTCGCTGACGGGCGGGTAGCGCGTTGAGCCTAACTGATTGCCTCGGCCGCGCCTCCAGGCCATATCCTGTTTGTCTATCTTGCCCCTGATCGTGGCACGGATTTTAACGTCGCTGAAACCCATGACCACCGCGTCGGGCGGTCGGTCTGGCACGATCGGGTCGTGTTCCCCTCCACCTCGCCCGAGGCCGGCCGCGAATCGTGGCCCGCCGGGCCCCAGCCGGGCCCGGCCGCCGCACCGACGCGCGGCCAACCGCCCGCGCCGCGTACAGGTCCGGCCACCACCGATGGCGATCGCCGCGAACGGGGTGGGCCTCGCCGGGCCCGTCGCGCCGGTGAGCCGGCCCGCCGATCCGAAGACGAGATCGACGAGCCGGAAGAGGAGGTCGTACCCCCGGTCGAGGTGCACCGCCAGCTGGCGCTGACCATCGCCGGCTTCGCCGCGCTGCTCGGTGTCGGCCTGGTGCTCGGCGCGCAGACCTCGGGCCCCGGCCACCGGTTGCCGTTCGCCGCCATCGTCTTCGGCGTCCAACTGCTGTTCGTGCTCGCCTGGACGATGGCCATGCGTCCGCCCGCGTTGCTGGTGGTCGCGGGGATCAGCGCCGGGGTCGCGGCGCTGGCCGACATCGCCGCGGTGCAGACCGACGTCGCCGGCCTGGCACCGCTGGGCTACCTGGCCGCTGGCGGGTTCCTCGCCGCGGTGCTCGGCCAACTGGTCCGTCGGGTCGACCGGGTTCGGGTCACCGACTCCCTCGGCGCCACCCTGCTCATCGTGGTCGGGGTGGTGGCCTTCGGCACCCTGATCGTGCTCAGCCGGATCCCGGCCGGCACCCAGGCGATCACCGTGTGCCTGACCGCGAGCGGTGTCGCGCTCACCGTCGCCCGGCTCACCGACGCCGTGCTGCCGTGGCCGCGGCTGGCCCCGCAGGTGCCCCGGGGCGCCGCCGGTGTGGTGGCCGGCGCGATGGTCGGCACGTTGACCAGCGCCCTCCTCGGCAGCTACCTGGTGGCTCCCTTCACGCCGACCCGGGCCGCCGTGATCGGCCTGGTCGCGGCGGTCACCGCCGTCCTCTCCGACCTCGCCGTGGGGTACGCGGAGGCGGGTCGGTTGATGGCCGGTGAACCGCCCACGATGTGGGTGGCCCGGCACATGCAGGGCCCGCTCGGTGGCTTCGCGCTGGCGGCGCCCGCCGCGTACGCCATGTGCATGCTCTTCCTCTGAGTCACGGTTGAGCGCGCAGCCGGTCGGGTACCTACGGTTGCGCCGCCCTGCGGCGTCGGTACGAACGCCCCGTCGCGGCGCGACGGGCGGAGACAGGAGGCGGCGTGGCGCGGGACTATCCGGTGGACGAGGCGCGACCCCGACGGCGTGGCCGCAAGCTGCTCATCGGGCTGTTCGTTCTGCTCCTGCTGCTGGCGGGGTTGCTGGTGGTTGCCGACCGGGTGGCGGTCGGGGTCGCCGAGCGGACCATCGCCGACCGCATACGACAGGAGATCGCCAAGCAGGGCGCGCAATCCGCCGCACCTGATGTCGAGGTGGGCGGAGTTCCGTTCCTCACCCAGGTGCTGGATGGCCATTACCAGCGGATCACCATCAACCTGCGGGACGTGCAGGCCCCGGTCGAGGGCGACGCCGTCCGGCTGCCGGTGCTGGACGTGACCGCCCGCAACGTGCGGGCCTCGCTGGACACCCTGCGCACCGGCCGGGGCGACGTCGTGGCGGACACGGTGAACGGCGCCGGCACGATCAGCTACGAGAGCCTGGCCGCGTTGCTGAACCGCCCGGGGCTCACCCTCGGCGAGCAGAACGGCAAGCTCACCGTGACGGCCCCGGCCGACATCCTCGGTCAGAAGCTCACCATCACCGGCACCGCCGACGTCACCGTCGCCGACAACGGCGCGGTCGCCCTGCGATTCAACGACCTGGATGCCGCGGGTCTGCCGAACCTGCCGCTGGCCCGTGCCTTCCTGAGCAACTACGCCAAGAGCATCTCCATCGACGTGCCTCTTCCCGAACTGCCGTTCCAGCTCGCTGTTCGGGAGGTCCGTCCACTGCCGGAAGGGCTGGCGGTCACCGCCGACGCGAAGAACGTGCCGATCAACTCCGCTGGCTGAGGCCGCAGGCGCGGTCGGAGGCCGAAATCCTCGGCAGCCCTGACGATTCCCGGATGCTGGTCGGCGCAGTGGCAGCACGGTCAATGGCTGGTAGGCTCCGTGGCCATGGGGACCCACCTCACCAAACGGCGCGCGGTCGACCTGTGCCGCGTGGCCACCTGCCTGTGTCGCCCCGTCATCTGACGGCGGGGCTGTCTTCGGCCGCCTGACGGCGGCCACCGGCACAGGGTTCTCGCACCCTCCGGTTATCCCACCGAACGCCCGGCAGCGGCGCCGTCGCACAAACCCGTGATCCCGTCCTTCCGCTGGGTCCCGCGCGTGGTGCGACATATACGTCAATCGATGCGCGTTGGCTCACCATCCATCCTCACCAGGGAGTGAATCGATGAGTCGCGACACCGCACTCGTTTCGGCCGAGTGGGCCGAGAAGAACCTCGACGCCCCGGGCGTCGTCTTCGTCGAGGTCGACGAGGACACCTCGGCCTACGACACCGGCCACATCGCCGGCGCCATCAAGGTTGACTGGAAGACCGACCTTCAGGACCAGGTCCGCCGGGACTTCGTCAACAAGACGCAGTTCGAGGCGCTGCTCTCCGAGCGGGGCATCAGCAACGACGACACCGTCATCCTGTACGGCGGCAACAACAACTGGTTCGCCGCGTACGCCTACTGGTACTTCAAGCTCTACGGCCACCGCGACGTGAAGCTGCTCGACGGCGGCCGCAAGAAGTGGGAGCTGGACGGCCGTCCGCTCGTCACCGACCAGGTGTCCCGCCCGGCGACGCAGTACGTCGCGCAGGAGCCGGACACCTCCATCCGGGCCTTCCGCGACGAGGTCGTCGCCGCGATCGGCACCAAGAACCTGGTCGACGTGCGCAGCCCCGACGAGTTCGCCGGTCGTCTGCTCGCCCCCGCCCACCTGCCCCAGGAGCAGGCACAGCGGGCCGGCCACATCCCCACCGCGATCAGCGTGCCGTGGTCCAAGGCGGCCAAGGAGGACGGCACCTTCCGGTCCGACGACGAGCTGCGCAAGATCTACGGCGACGCGGGGCTCGACGACGGCAAGGAGACCATCGCGTACTGCCGGATCGGTGAGCGCTCGTCGCACACCTGGTTCGTGCTCCAGGAGCTGCTGGGTCACCGCAACGTCAAGAACTACGACGGCTCCTGGACCGAGTACGGCTCGCTGGTCGGTGTGCCGGTCGCGCTCGGCGACGAACCCGGGGAGGCCTGATCATGACTCTTCCCATCGCTGCGGGTTGCGCCGCGCCGGATCAGGCCGCGCCGCTGCCGGCCAGCCTGGATCTGGAGAAGGAGACCGTCATCACCGGCATCGTCCGCGCCGCCGACGCCGAGCCGGTGCCGGGCGCGTACGTCCGGCTGCTCGACTCGACCGGTGAGTTCACCGCCGAGGTAGTCACCTCGGCGGCTGGGCAGTTCCGGTTCTTCGCCGCCCCGGGCTCCTGGACGCTGCGGGCGTTGTCCCGGCACGGCAACGGCGACACCGCGGTCACTGCCGGCCGGGGTGTCAACGAGGTTGCCGTCACCGTCGCCTGACCCACTGCTCTGATCGACCGGGGCCGGTCACCCTCCTGGGGTGACCGGCCCTCGCGTCACTGGTCCACTACCCATCGTCAATCGATCGCACCGGCGCTTCGGTTGCGCTGGTGTCGGTTCCACGACAGTGGTGGCGCGTGATGCGGCCGAGGTCGGCGCGAGGGATGCGCCTTGTGGTAGTCGAACGAAAGCGCAGTGTCATCAAAGTAGTGGCCGGTCCAATTAAATTCATTGGCGTACGTCACTATCTAGGGGTGGAGAACACGGTTCGTACGGACAGCGGCGTGTCCGGTCAAGAGGTTCCGATCGTCGTCTGCGTCAGCGCGGATGGCTTGGTGTTCGAGCAGGTGCAGCGACAGGTCGACGGGATCGGTCAGGTGGTGAGCTTCGCAGACCTGGTCGAGTTGCGCGCAATGCTGTTCCCGTCGCCGAACGCCCCGGCACCGGCAGCCGGGGCGGCTTCCCCGGGGGTGGTGGCGCAGGGCTTGGTCGAGTGGGGTGGGTTGGCCGTCGACCGGGCCGCAAACCGGGTCACCTGGCGCGGCGACCCGCTCCCGCTGACCCCCGACGAACGGGATGTGCTCACCCTGCTCATCGGCCCGCCGCTGGTGGTGTGGAGTTACGAACAGCTCTGCGCCTCAGCGCTGGGTGGCGCGGACACCGCGACTCTGCGGTCCACGATCAAGCGGCTTCGCCGCAGGTTGCGGGGTCTGCCGGGCGGACCGCAGGTGCACACCGTGCGAGGGGTCGGCTATCGACTCGACCGGTCGCCCCGGCTGAACGACCACTGACCCACCGTCGCCCCGCCCTGCCGACCGGCTCCGCCGCCGACCCGACCGGCTCCGCCGCCGACCCGACCGGCTCCGCCGCCGACCCGGCGGGGGGCGCGTGACACCATGGCCGGGTGAGCGGTGCTGTCCAGACGGATTGGGCCTCTTCGACGGGCCCCGCCGCGCCGGCTCCGGCCCGGTCGCGGCGGCGTTGGCTGCTGGCCGCGACCGTGGCCTGGGCCCTGTTGCTGGCCGGGCTCACCTGGGTGTCGGTGCGGGACGACCCGCCGACCGTGCGCGAACAGCGGTCCCTCGATCAGGCCGGCCCGGTGGTCGACCGGGCGGTCGGCGAGTTGGCCCTTGCGGCCGGTGCGGCGGATCTGCTGGAGCTGGGCCCGGCGCGGGTCGCGTCCGGCTGCCGGGTCACCCCGTTCGCCGACGGCGCGAGGCTGCGGCGCGAGGTCGGTGTGCTCGCGGCCACCGGTGACGAGCGGGCCGTGCTGGCCGGTATTGCGGAGCGGCTACCGGCGAGCTGGCGGGCCGGGGTCGGGCCCGGGGTGGATGGCCCCGAGCTGCACGCCGACGCCGGAGAATTCGTGGCCGTCGAGGGGCGGCCGACAGTTGACGGCAGGGTGCGACTGATCGTCGACACCGGTTGCCGGCCGGTCGGCACCGGCTACCGGCCGGCCCCGGCCACCGCCCTCGGCCCGGAGACGGCCGCGCTGAGCGCCGCGCTGCGGGCAGTCGACCGACCGGCCGACGCCGCGCCGGAGCTGGTCACCGCGCCCTGTCCGGGCGGCGGGTTCGCCCGCACCGCGCGGTCCGCGAACGGTTCCGGCCCGGCGCCCTCGACGGCCGCACTCGCCCCGCTGGCCGGCAACGCCCCACTGCTTGACCAACCCCCGGTGTACGCGTACCGCACCGGTGCCGTCACGGTGCTGGCCGAGATCAGCTCGGACGCCACCCGACTGGCCGCCACCGTGGGTTGCCCACGCTGAGCCGGGCAGCGGGCCCTGGTCAGCCTCCGCTCGGCTGATCCTCCGGGCCACGGCTGCGGCCCAACGCGTCGACGGTGCCCCACCGGCCAGGGATGTCCAGCAGCTCGATTCGGCCCATCCCCGGTGGCACGGCCGGGTCGATGATCAGGTGCTCGCCCTGCGGCTCCAACCCCAGCATCACCCGCAGCAGCAGCAGCGGGGTGCCGCTCGACCAGGCCTGCGGGCTGCACGCGGTCGGGTACTCCACCGGGAAGTCGGTGAGGTCCCGGGCGTAGCCGGCGAAAGCCTCCGGCAGCCGCCCCCCGAAGTATTCGGACGCCGCCAGCATCGTGTCGCAGAGCAGCCCGGCCTCCTCCCGGAAGCCGTACCGCCACAACCCCCAGGCGATGATCGAGTTGTCGAACGGCCAGACCGTGCCCACGTGGTAGCCGATCGGGTTGTACCGACCCTCGTCAGCGGCGAGCGTCCGCACCCCCCAGCCGGAGAACAGTCGTGGCCCGAGCAGGTGCTCGACCACCTTGCCGGCGCGCGACTCGTCCACGATGCCGCTCCACAGCAGGTGCCCGATGTTCGAGGTCAGCGCGTCCACCTGCCGGCCGTCGGCGTCCAGCGCGAGCGCGTAGTGCCCCCGCTCGGGGATCCAGAAGTCGCGGTCGAACCGCCGTTTGAGGTCGGCGGCCTCGCGCTCCAGTCTGTCGGCGAACGCCGGGTCGTTCCAGAACTTCCGGGCCAGCCGGGCGGCCCGGATCTTCGCGTCGTACGCGTAACCCTGCAACTCGCAGGTGGCCCGGGGGAAGCCGGGCAAATGACCGTCGGCGTACGAGATCGCGTCCCAGGAGTCCTTCCAGCACTGGTTCTGCAGACCGGTCTCCGGGTTGCGGGTCTGGTACCAGAGGTAGCCGGTGCCGAGCAGGTCACCGTAGGTGTCGATCCACTCCAGCCCCGCGCGGACCTGCGGCTCCAGCCTGCGGATGAGTGCGGCGTCGCCGGTCCACAGTTCGTACTCGTCGAGCAGGATGATGAACAGCGGCGTCGAGTCGGCCGACCCGTAGTACGGCGAGTGTGGCTGCTCCTCGAAGCCGGCGGTCTCTCCGTACCGCAGCTCGTGCAGGATCTTGCCGGGTTCCTCGTCCCGGAAGTCGTCCACCCGGTGACCCTGGAGTCCGGCCAGCATCAGGATGGTCGGCGGGACCAGCTCCGGCAGGAACGGCAGCACCTGCAACGAGGTGATGATGCTGTCCCGGCCGAACAGGGTCATGAACCAGGGCAGCCCCGCGGCGATCAGCCGTACGCCCAGGGCGATCGACTCGTAGCGCAGTGCGGCCAGGTCGTTGAGGCTGCGCCGGTACGCCCCGGCCAGCGGCTGGCAGTCGCAGCCGAGCTTCGGTGCCCGGTCGATCAGCTCCTGCTGCTCGGCTCGGATGGCGTCCGCGCTGCGGCTGCCGCCGTACGGGAGGGTGGCCCGGATGTCCTCGCCACGGGCCCCGAAGACGAGGCTGGACACGTGCAGTCGGGTGGTCCAGCTGCCGTTGCGGGCTATCCGGACCCGGAAGGTCATCCCGGTGTCGTCGACCTGTGCCGGCGCGGTGGTGCTGACCACCATCTCCCGGTGGAACGCCTCCCGCCGGTAGGTCAGCCGCAGCTCGTTCTCGGTGACCGTGACGGTGGTCCGGCCCCGCTTCTGCCGAGCATTCTTGATCTCGAACAGGTCGGCGAAGTCGGCCCCGACCTCGATTCGGAGGGTGCACTCGACCTCCGCGCCGAGGTGGTTCAGCACGGTCAGTTCCTCCTCGAAGCTGCCCACGATCGCTCGGCTGCGGATCACGGACGCCTTCGCGTCCAGATAGTGCGTGGGTTCCCCCGGGGCGAGGAAGAACTTGGTGCGGTACGACTCGGCATCGTCGACGGAGAGGGCGTGCAGCCGCTCGCCGTCCAGGGTGAGCACCCACTTCGACAGGAAGCGGGTGTCGAAGGAGAACAGCCCGGTGGGGAAGTCGTAGGACGGTTCGATGTCCCCACGCCGGTCGCTGACCAGGAAGGTGTTGCCGTCCAGAATGCTGACGAGGTCCTTCACCTCAGTCGCCCGGCTGCTCGGCGGGCCGTTTCGCGGGGGTCGCGGGTGCCGGGCGGGTTCGGAAAGAACCGCCGGAAGGCGAGGAAGAGCACCACGTTTCCGCTGAACGTGCTCTCGTTGCGCAGCACCGCCGCGACCCCTTGGGCCTCTCCGGTGATCAGCCGGTCGAAGAGGGCGGCGCTGCTGTACCAGATGGCGTCGGCCGGGCCACGCTCGCGGCTGACCTGCACCGACCCGGGCCGCATCCGCACCAGCCAGTGTTCGGTCCGGTGGTCTTCGCCGAGGTCGATCTGGAGGGTGCCTTCGGCCAGGCCACCCAGGACCTCCGGGGCGCGCGACGGCAGTTCTTCGAAGAACCTCTCCGCCGCCTCGGTCACATCCGAATCGTAGGCAGCCGTCCGAGATGTCGGGTCGGTATCGGCACTCCGCTCGTATCGACCCTCCGCCGCAGTCCGGTCAGTAGACGAGCGCCTGCGCGCCCTCGGCCAACGCCTCCTCGACGAAGACTGCGGCACCGGCGATCCGGACCCCGGGGAGTACGTCGTCCGGGCCGATCTCCCGTCGGGCCGCGCACTGGGTGCAGGCGGTCACCCGGCCGCTGGTCAGGATCACGTGCAGCAACTCGGCCAGCGGTGCGGAGTGCGGCAGGTCGAACTGCTGGGCGCGACCGGGCAGGGCGAACCAGGTCGACTCACCGGTGAGCCAGAGCGAGACGTCCACCCCGGCCGCGACCGCCGTCGCGGCGACGGTGAATGCCTGCGCGCACCGCTCCGGGGCGTCCGCCCCAGCGGTGGCCTTGACGACGAGAGTGCGGGCCATGTGGCCCAGCATAGGATGGCCGGGATGGTTACCGAGATCGGGTTTGTCAGCCTGCTGGTCGCTGGCCTGGGCGGGCTCGCCGGTGGCCTGGTCTACCTTGCCGTACGCATTTCGAGAGGACGCTGGTGAGCGCGAGGAGTGAGCCGGGTTTGCGAGCCCCGCAGTCGCGAACGAAGGTGGTCCAGTGAGCGCGAGGAGTGAGCCGGGTTTGCGAGCCCCGCAGTCGCGAACGAAGGTGGTCCAGTGAGCGCGAGGAGTGAGCCGGGTTTGCGAGCCCCGCAGTCGCGAACGAAGGTGGTCCAGTGAGCGCGAGGAGTGAGCCGGGTTTGCGAGCCCCGCAGTCGCGAACGAAGGTGGTCCAGTGAGCGAGAATCCGCTACAGCCGCCGTGGCTGAACGCGCCGCCGGTCGAGGAGTACCCGTTCGAGGAGAGCCACGACCTGCGGGTCGGGCCGAAGCTGCACCCCGCGCTGGATGCCCTGCTGCCGTACATCGGTTTGTGGCGCGGTCGGGGCAAGGGCGGCTTCCCCACGATCGAGGATTTCGACTACGCGCAGGAGATCCGGATCAGCCACGACGGTCGGCCGTTCCTGCACTACGAGTCGCGTGCGTGGATCCTCGACGAGCAGAGCAAGCCGGTCCGCCCGGCCGGTCGCGAGGTCGGCTGGTGGCGGCCGGTGCTGGTCGACGGGCGGGCGACCGACGAGCTGGAGGCGCTGCTGACCACCCCGACCGGGGTGATGGAGCTGCACCTGGGCAAGCGCACCGGCACGCAGGTCGAGTTCGCCACCGACGCGGTGATCCGGACTCCGACCGCCAAGGAGGTCACCGGCGGGCACCGGCTCTTCGGCATTGTCGAGGGTGCGCTGCTCTACGCCCAGGAGATGGCCGCCATGGGGCACGGGCTCAGCCCGCACCTCTCCGCCCGGCTCGTCCGGGTCGGCGGCTGACCAGCCGGGTCGGCGGGCTGACTAGCCGGGGAAACCCAGCAGGGCTTGCAGGGCGGGGGTGCGCGGGCAGTGGTCCCGGCGCACCCCGTCCAGCATCCGGACCTCGACGAGCCCGCGTACCGAGGAGCTGAACCAGACCCCGTCGGCGTCGTGCAGCTCGGCGGGCGTGACCATCCGTTCGGCGGCGCTCAGGCCCAGCTCGTCGGCGTGGGCGAGCAGCCAGGCCACTGTGGTGCCGGGCAGGATGCCGGTCTTGGCGGCCGGCACCGTGCAGAGGGTGTCGCCGGTGAGCCACACCACGTTCGCGATCGGCCCCTCCAGGGCGTACCCGTCCGACGAGACCCAGAGCACGTCGTCCACCCCGGCCCGGTGCGCCCACCGGCGGGCGGCGCTGTTGACCGCGTACGAGGTGGATTTGATGCCGGCGGGCAACCAGTCGAGCCCGGTCCGCGCGTCGGCGGGCACCCCCAGCGGCAGGATCGCCACTGTGATCCCGGTGCGGCGGGCCCCCCGCGACGACGCCGGCACCTCGGTCAGGGTGGCGTAGACGGTCGGTGGGCCGCCGGCCTCGGAACCTCGGGTGCAGACCAGCCGCAGCGCACCCTCCAGCTGGGTGGGCCAACCCGCGCGTACCGTGTCGAGTAGGTCGACCAGCGCGTCCGCGGCGGGCAGGTCCAGCTCGACGGTGGCCGCGGCGGTGGTCATACGGGCCAGGTGCTCGTCGCGCAGCCATGGCCGGCCCTCGCGCAGATGCATGGACTCGAAGAGCCCGTCGCCGCGTAGGACGCCCAGGTCGTCGCCGCGGAGCACGGGCTCGTCGGCCGCGATGAGGCCCCGCCCCAGCACGGCGATGCGCGTGCCCGCAGAGGCCGGGGCGTTGCCGGCTGACGACGTCACCATGACCGCCGAGCGTAGCGGCGTCCGGTCGCGCGCAGGGGGTCGGTGCGATTGCCGAACTATGATCGGACCGTGTCCGAATCCTCCCTCGCGGAAATGCTGCGGTCCCGTGGGCTGCGGCTGACGGCCCAGCGGCAGCTTGTCCTCCAAGCCGTGCTCGATCTGGGCCACGCCACCCCGGAGCAGGTGCACACCGCCGTCCGGGAGGTCGCCGCCGGCGTCAACATCACCACCATCTACCGCACGCTTGAGCTGCTGGAACGGCTCGGTCTGGTCACCCACACGCACCTGTCGCACGGTTCACCGACCTATCACGCCGCCGGTGAACACCAACACGTCCATCTGGTCTGCCGGGAGTGTGGCGCGATCGACGAGATCGATCCGGAGTTGCTCCGCCCCCTCGCCGACCAGTTGGCCGCGCAGCGCGGGTTCCGGGTGGACATCGGGCACGTGTCACTCTTCGGCGTCTGCGTACGCTGCGAGAACGGGGACGAAAAATGATCGACATCGCGGGTGCGGTGGCCGTCGAGAGCATCGACGAGGCCAGCCGCGACCAGCCGGATCCGGCGCACGTCGCGGCCGGCGTGCGGGGGGTGGCCGCGCACTACGGCGACCCACTGCGTGAGCAGCGCACCCTCGACACCGCTGTCGGTCTGGTCGACCGGTCGCATCGAGGGGTCATCGCGGTGCCCGGGGAGGACCGGGCCAGCTGGCTGCACACGATCACCTCGCAGCACCTGAACACCCTCTCCGCCGGGGAGGGCACCGAGTTGCTGGTGCTGTCGCCGCACGGCCACGTCGAGCAGCACGCCATGGTCGCCGAGGACGGCGAGACCGCCTGGCTGGACACCGAGCCCGGTGCGACCCAGGGCCTGCTGACCTACCTGGAGAAGATGCGGTTCTTCAGCAAGGTCGAACCACGCGACGCCACGGCCGAACGGGCGCTGTTGTCGCTGGTCGGGCCGGCGGCCATGGAGGCGCTCGGCACGCTGGGCGTGACCGGGCTGGCCGCACCGGACGTGGTCGCGGTGCCCGGTCCGAAGTTCGCGCACGGTGCCGTGCCACCCCGGGCGAGCGTTCGGTACGACGTGAAACCGCTGCCGATCGGCGGCTGGGCTCGACGTGGTCCGCTCGGGGTGGACCTGCTGGTGCCCCGCTCGGCGATGGACCAGGTGGTGGCGGAGCTGCGCGGCGCCGGCGTGCCGGTCGCGGGGCTCTGGGCGTACGAGGCGATCCGGGTGGCTGCCCGGCAGCCTCGGGTCGGGGTGGACACCGACCACCGGACCATTCCGGCCGAGGTCGACCTGATCGCCCCGGCGGTGCATCTGGACAAGGGTTGCTACCGGGGGCAGGAGACGGTGGCCCGGGTGCACAACATGGGCCGCCCGCCGCGTCGCCTCGTACTGCTGCACCTGGACGGGGTGACAACCGATCAGCCGCCGGTGGCCGGTACGCCGGTGACCCTCGACGGCCGGGCGGTCGGCTTCGTCGGCACCGCGGTGTTGCACCACGAGTTGGGCCAGGTTGCCCTCGCGGTGTTGAAGCGGAACGTCCCGGACGACGCCGCGTTGCTGATCGGCGAGACCGCGGCGGCGATCGACCCGTCCTGAGCGGGCCGTCTAGGATCGCCGGCATGACGACAGGGACGTTGATCACGGTGGCCCCGACCGGCGCTGAGTCGGCCAAGGCGGAGGTGCCGGCGCTGCCGGTGACCCTCGACGAGTTGCTGCTCACCGCCAAGGAGTGCGAGGCGCTCGGCGCCGCCGTGATCCACGTCCACATCCGCGACGACGAGGCCCGGCCGACGCTCGACCCGGTGCGGCTGGCCGACACGGTGGCGGCGCTTCGGGAGAGCACCGACCTGATCGTGCAACTCTCCTCCGGCGGCGCGGTGACCGACCCGGAGGCCGCCCGGCTCGCCGTCCTCGACGCCCGTCCGGACATGGCCTCCTGCACCATGGGCACTGTCAACTTCGGCGACGACGTCTTCCTCAACCGCTGGGAGTTCATCGTCGACCTGCACTCCCGGATGCAGGAACGCGGGATCGTGCCGGAGTACGAGATCTTCGACCTCGGCCACCTGTCCGCGTTGCAGCGGTTGCTCGGCAAGTACGGGCTGCCGGCCGGCGGGCACGTGCACGTCGACTTCGTGATGGGTGTGCCGGGCGGTATGCCGGGCAACACCGAAACCCTGGTCGCGGCCCACCGGATGCTGCGGGACCTGCCGGAGGGCACCACCTTCTCGGCCACCGGCGTCGGCCGGAGCACCCTGCCGGTGCTGTTGGCCTCGCTGTCGGCGGGCGGGCACCTGCGCGTCGGCATGGAGGACACGGTGACGTACGCGAAGGGCCGCCCGGTCGAGTCCAACATGCAGTTGGTCGCTCGCGCGGTGGGTTTCGCCCAGCTCGCCCAGCGTCCGCCGTTGACCACCACGGAGGCCCGCGAGCTGCTCGGGCTGTAAGGGCGGGTCTGTCCCGCGCTCCTGTCACCCGGGCGGTGGATGTCCTGGTCACCCCGGTGCCGGGCACCCCCGGACCGTCGGTACCGTCCAGCGCGTGACGAAGACGTACGAGGGCGGCGCGCCGCTCGCCGAGGTGGTCCGGTCCGGGTTCGTGGAGGGTGCGCACCGCGGTTCGGTGGTGGTGCTGGACGCCGCCGGTGTCGCGGTGGCGTCCGCCGGGGACGTGGCCTCGCCGATCTTTCCCCGCTCGGCCAGCAAGCCGATGCAGGCGATCGGGATGCTGCGGGCTGGCCTGGCCCTGACCGACCCGGCCGACGTGGCGCTGGTCTCGGCGAGTCACGCGGGCGAGGAGTTCCACCTGGCCCGGGTCGGCGCGTTGCTGGAACGCGCCGGGCTGGACGCGTCGGCGCTGCACTGCCCGCCTGATCTGCCGGTGGGCGCTGCGGCCCGGGAGGCGGTGCTGCGCGCCGGTGGCGGTCCGAGCCGGGTGCAGATGAACTGCTCCGGCAAGCACAGCGGAATGCTGCTGACCTGCGAGGCCGCCGGTTGGCCACGGGAGGGCTACTGGCGGCCGGAGCACCCGCTGCAGCAGCGGTTGCGGGCCGCCATCGAGGAGTTCACCGGCGAGCAGGCGGCGGCGGTGGGTGTCGACGGCTGCGGTGCCCCGGTGCTCGCGGTGTCGCTGACCGGTTTGGCCGGGGCGTACCTCCGGCTGGTCGACGCCGAGCCCGGCTCGGTGCCGCGTACGGTGGCCGACGCGATGCGGGCGTACCCGGAGATCGTGGGTGGCACTCAGGCCGACGACACCCGGCTGATGCGTGGTGTGCCGGGGCTGCTGGCCAAGGTCGGGGCCGAGGGCGTGCTCGCCGTGGCGCTGCCGGGTGTCGGCGCTGTCGCGCTGAAGATCGACGACGGCGCCGACCGGGCGCGGATGCCGGTACTGGTCTCCGCGCTGCGCCGGCTCGGCGTGGATGCCCCGGTGCTGGCCGAGTACGAAGAGGTGCCGCTCTTCGGCGGCGGGGTGCCGGTCGGGGCGGTCCGCCCGCTCTGGTGACGCCGCCGGTCCGCCGGTCGGCGGTGTGGCTGCCCGACTCGGCGATCGACGCCTGATCGAGCGCTATACCTCACGGGTATGAATATGACTCGGAGGTATAGCGCTCGTCGCGGCGTCAGCCCCGTCGTGCGGGCTAGCGCAGGAAGTCGAGCAGTGCGGCGTTGACCGGTTCCGGGCGCTCCAGCGGCAGCAGGTGCGCGGCGTCCGGCACGTCGGGCAGTCGTACCGCGCCGGGGACCTCGGCGGCGATCCGGTCGGCGAGTCGATTGATGTCCGGCACGTCCGCGGCACCGGCGGTGACCAGGACGGGGATCGTCAGCTCGCCGAGTCGGCCGATCGCCGGTGGCGTCAGCTCGCCCACCTCGACCGCGCCGAGCGCCAGCTCGGCGGCGAGGGCACGCTGGTCCATCTCCTGCGCGAACGCGACCAGCTCGGGGTCGACGTCCTGCGGCTGGCGTCGCGGGCCGATCACCCAGAATCGCACCTCACCGGCCGCGCCCGCGACGAAGTCGTCGGGGTCGACCTCTCCGACCAGGTCGTCCCAGAGGTCGTTCGCCTCGTCGGACCACTCGTTGCCGGAGACTGCCGTGTCGAACAGCGCGAGCGCGCTCACCCGGTCGGGGTGGGCCAGCGCGGTGTCGATGGCGACCGCCCCGCCGAAGGAGCAGCCGACCAGGGCGGCCCGGGGCAGGTCGAGCGCGTCCAGCAGCCCGGCCACGTCGTCGTGGTGCGTGAACGGGGTCGGGGGGAGCTCCGAGTCGCCGTAGCCGCGCAGGTCAGGGACGATCACCCGGTGCTGGGTGGCGAGCGCGGCCAGCTGCCCCCGCCACATCCGCCGGTCGGCGATGCCGGCGTGCAGCAGGACGACTGGTGAACCGGTGCCGGCCTCGTCGTACGCGATGCTTGCTCCATTGACTGTGATCTTGTGCACGAACGGACCGTACGGATCGGCCGAGCGGCGCGCAAACGGGATGCTGAGACCTTGCTAACTATGGTTAGCGTTTTGCTTGCAAGAGTTAGCGCCAGCGACTAGCGTCGCTGCCATGGCCACACCCAAGGACCTTCCCGACGTCGGCGGGTTCATCCGCGATCTGCGGCGCAACGCCAAGATCTCGCTACGGCAGCTCGCCGAGCAGGCGGGGGTCAGCAACCCTTACCTCAGCCAGATCGAACGCGGCCTGCGCAAGCCCAGCGCCGAGGTGCTCCAGCAACTGGCGAGCGCGCTGCGGGTCTCCACGCCGGCGATGTATTTGCGCGCCGGCCTGCTCGACGACAAGGAAGGCCACGGGGTGCTCGCCGCCATCGCCGTGGACGCCGACCTGACGATGGCGCAGAAGCAGTCGCTCAGTCAGATCTACGAGACGTTCCGCCGGGAGAACACCCGGCTGGCCGAGGCCCAGGCCGAAACCGAGGCAGCCCAGGCCGAAGCCGGGGCAGCTCAGGCCGCCGACCAGCCCGCCAGCCAGGCCGCCGACCTGGCCAACGTGGCCGCCACCGGCCCCACCACCGTGGGCGGCACTCCGACCGAGGCCGTGCTCGAGTCGGTCGCCGTCACCGAGGCGGGCACCGCCCCCGCCCCGGGCAGCACCAGCATCCCCCAGAAGAAGAAGGCCGCCGAGGCGGCCGAAGAGGAGACGTCATGAGCGAGCCGAAGACCAACCGCATCCCCGCCCCGATCTACGCGGCGGCCGGCGCAGGTGAGCTGGCCATCGAGCAGCTGCGCAAGCTGCCCGCCATGGTCGGCGTGCTCAGCACCCGGGTCGTCGCCGACCTCGGTGGTCGGGCCGTGCTGACCGGCTTCGAGCTGAAGCAGAAGGCCACCGAGACGCTGCGTACCGCCAACGAGACCGCAGACCTGGCGAAGCTGCGCGAGGTGACCGACATCGACAAGCTGCGCGCCGCCGCGACCCGCAACGCCGCCCTGGTGGTCGCGGGCGCCCAGGTCGCCCAGGAGCGGGCGTTCGCCGCGTACGACGCGCTGGTCGCCCGCGGTGAGCGGGTCGTCGGCGCCGGCGTGCTGGAGGCCGCGGAGACGGTCAACGCCGACATCGAGGCCACCGAGGCCGTGACGCCGGCCACCACCACCCCGACCGCCCCGGCTGCGGCCCCCGTCGACACGCCGACCCCGGCCGACGTGGCCGAGATCGCCGAGGCCAAGCCGACTGCGGTCAAGAAGGTCGCCCGCGCGCCGAAGGCCGCCAAGCCGGCCGAGACCCCGTCGGCGAAGCTCCCCCGGGCCACCAAGCGGACCCGTCCGGCCGCCGAGTAGCTCCTCGGGTCGACGACCCCGGCGGCGTCCTTGTCGGACGTAGCCGGGGTCGTGGACATAAACTTGCCGACATGGCCAACGCCGCGCCGATCTTCGCCTTCGCCGTCCGTGAAGTGATCCAGCTGATCCTGCTCGTCTTCGCGCTGATCGTCCAGGGTGTCGCCCTGGTGCACGCGATCACGCAGCGCTCCGATGCCTTCCCGGCCATCGGCACGCTGCCCAAGGGAGGCTGGATCGCCATCCTTGCGGTCTGCCTCGTGCTCACCCTGCTCGGCTTCGGCCCGATCAGCCTCTTCGGACTGGTCGGCATCGCCGCCGGCCTGATCTACCTTCTCGATGTCCGAATCGGCCTCCGCGAGCTCGGTGACGGCAAAGGTTTCTGGTGAGAGGTTTTCGCTGGCCGCCACCACCCGACAGTGGGCCTCGCACCTGGGGGCCCGGCCCGGGTGGGCCGCGTACCGGCCGGCCGGCGCTGCCGGAACCGGAGACCGAGCTGGTCGCCACCCCGCACGGCGTACGGCTGGAGCGGCTGGTCACCGGCACCGGTGACCCGGTCACCGTGTTCGCGCACGGGCTGGGCAACGGCATCGCCACCACCCGCCCGTTCGGCAGTGGGGTGAACGGGCGCAAGGTGTTCTTCCAGTTCCGCGGGCACGGCCGTTCCGAGGCCCCGGACGGGCCGTGGGACTACCTTGACCTGGCCCGCGATCTGCGGGCGATAGCCGACCTCGGGGGCGCCAGCCGGGCGTTCGGCGCGAGCCTCGGCGCGGGCGCCCTCTGCCGACTCGTCGCGGAGAGCCCGGAGCGTTTCGACAAGCTGGTCTTCTTCCTGCCGGCGGTCCTCGACGAGCCGCGCGGGCCGGCCGCTCGGGAACGCATCACCGACCTGCTGGAGGCGGTGGAGAGCGGGGACGCCTCGGCGGTCGCCGACATCGTCACGCTGGAGTTGCCTCCGGCGGTGCGCAACACCCCGGCCGGCTGGGCCTACCTGCGGCAACGGCTCGACCAACTGCTCCGCGACGGCCTCGCCGACGGTCTGGCCACGTTCACCGACCAGACACCGGTGCGCCAGATCGGCGACCTGGCGGCGGTCAGCGCGCCAGCGTTGGTGATCGGTTGCGCGGGCGACGACCTGCACCCGGTCGAGGTCGCCGAGCGGCTCGCCACCGCGCTGCCCCAGGCCACCCTGCACGTGTACGACCGGCCAGGCGTGCTCTGGTCGGAACGCGCCGATCTGCGGGACCGCATCTCCGGCTTCCTGAACGAGTAACCTGCCCAGTCATGGGCGTCACACAGCATGGCCGGACGCACCGGCTGGACCTTGCCGACCCGACCCTGCGCGAATGGACATGCACCGTCCTGCACGCCGATGCCGAGCAGGGCATCGTGCTGGACCGTTCGGCGTTCTATCCGGGCGGCGGGGGCCAACCACCCGACCATGGTGTGCTGCTCTGGCAGGGCGTGCAGACCCGGATCGTCGGCACCCGCAAGGGCGACGACCCGTACCTGATCCCCGCCGAGGGTGACCCGTTGCCGCCGGTCGGCACCGAGGTCGTCGGCGCGGTGGAGGACGAGCGCCGCACCCGGCTGATGCGCACCCACTCCGGGCTGCACGTGCTCTGCGGTGTGGTGTTCCGTGACTTCGGCGCGCTGGTGACCGGAAACTCGATGGAACCGGGCGAGGCCCGGATGGACTTCAACCTCCCCGAGGTGCCGCCCGACTTCAAGAGCCGCATCGAGGAGCTGGTCAACGCCGAGGTGGCCGCCGACCGCTCGGTCGCCACCCGGGTGCTGCCGCGCACCGAGGCGCTGGCCCTGCCGGACATCATCCGCACCCAGTCCAACCTCATCCCGGCGGATGAGCAGGAGGTCCGGATCGTCGACATCGTCGGGCTGGACGTGCAGGCCGACGGCGGCACCCACGTCGCCTCCACCGCTCAGATCGGCAAGGTTCAGGTCGTCAAGGTGGAGAGCAAGGGCCGGGCCAACCGTCGGGTCCGCGTCCGGCTGGTGGATTAGATCCGCTTACGAATTCGGACGTCGGTTGTCAGGTATTCCTGACAACGTCGCAGGCATGACACAACCGCTAACCGGAAAGATCGCGCTCGTCGCCGGTGCCACCCGTGGTGCCGGCCGGCAGATCGCCGTTCAGCTCGGCGCGGCCGGCGCCACGGTCTACGCCACCGGCCGCAGCACCCGGACCGGCCGCTCCGAGATGGACCGACCGGAGACCATCGAGGAGACCGCCGAGCTGGTCAGCGCGGCCGGCGGCACCGGCATCGCCGTTCAGGTAGACCACCTGGTGCCCGAGCAGGTCCGCGACCTGGTCACCCGGATCGACGCCGAGCAGGGCCAACTCGACGTGCTGGTGAACGACATCTGGGGCGGCGACCCCCTGGTGACCTGGGACAAGCCGGTCTGGGAGCAGCCGCTCGACGCCGGCTTCCGTACCCTGCGACTGGCCGTCGACACGCACATCATCACCAGCCACTTCGCGCTGCCGCTGCTGATCCGCAAGCCCGGCGGCCTGGTGGTGGAGATGGGCGACGGCACCAAGGCGTACAACGACGAGAACTACCGGCTGTCGGTCTTCTACGACCTGGCCAAGGTCTCGGTCAACCGGCTCGCCTTCAGCCAGGCCCATGAGCTGAAGCCGCACGGCGGCACGGCGGTGGCGCTCACCCCCGGCTGGATCCGCTCCGAGGCGATGCTGGAGCACTTCGGCGTGACCGAGGAGAACTGGCGCGACGGCGCCGCCACCGACCCGAACTTCCTCATCTCGGAGACCCCGGCCTTCGTCGGCCGGGCGGTGGCCGCGCTCGCCGCCGACGAGGACAAGGCCCGCTGGAGCGGCAGGTCCGTCGACGCGGGCAGCCTGTCCAAGGTGTACGGGTTCACCGACCTCGACGGCAGCCAACCCGAGGGGTTCCGCTACATCACCGAGGTCGTCGACGCGGGCAAGCCGGCGGACGTGACCGGCTACCGGTAGAGCGCAGCGAGCCGGGCGGCTGCCCCGGCGAGGAGTGCCCGCAGCTCGGGTGGGTCGAGGACCTCCACCTCGGGGCCGAGCCCCAGCAGTTGGTGGTACGCCACCTGGGTCGACTCGACGGGCAGCCGCGCCACCACCCAGCCCTGCCCGTCGGGTTCGCTGGCGGCGGCGACCAACTCGTCGTACACGTTGGGGGCGTCGACCAGGTGCCGGAGCTGGCGCAGGCCGGCGGGGCTCAGCCGGACGGCGACCTCGGCCCGCAGCATGGTCCGCAGGAACGACCCCGCCTGCTCGCGCCAGTGCCCGGCCAGGTCGAAGCCCTCGTCGCGGTCGAAGTGCTCGTCGCCCACCTCGGCCCCGGTGACCCGGTCCACCCGGTAGGTGCGCACATCGTCGCCGACCCGGCCGACCAGATACCAGACCCCGCTCTTGAGCACCAGGCCGTACGGCTGGACCCGGCGGGTCACCTCCCGGTCTCCGCGTCGGTAGCGCAGCTCCACCACCAGGTCCGCCCAGACCGCCCGCGCCAACTCCGGCAACCAGAGCGGCGCCGCGGTCTCCCGGAACCAGCCCGGCACGTCCAGGTGGAACCGCTGCCCGGCGCGGGCCGGCGCGTCGCGCAGGGCGGGTGGCAGCGCGGCGAGCACCTTCAGCTCGGCGGACGCGACCGCGTCGGCGAGCCCCATCTCGCCGGCCGGCCCGGGCAGCCCGGCGAGGAAGAGCGCCTCCGCCTCGTCCCGGGTCAGCCCGGTCAACCGGGTGCGGTACCCGCCGAGCAGGCGGTAACCGCCGGCCCGCCCCCGGTCGGCGTAGACCGGCACCCCGGCGGCGGAGAGCGCCAGCACGTCCCGGTAGACGGTCCGCTCGGAGACCTCCAGCTCCCGCGCCAGCTCGCTCGCGGTCATCGACCCGCGCGACTGCAACAGCAACAGCAACGAGATCAGTCGGGACGCGCGCATCCGCCCATCCTGCCCGGTGCCGCTCACCGCCCGCCGGGCGTCAGCAACCCCCGGTCGTACGCGGTGGCCACCGCGGCAGCCCGGTCGTTGACTCCGAGCTTGGCGTACAGGTGCAGCAGGTGCGTCTTGACGGTGGCCTCGCTGATGAACAGGCGGGTCGCCGCCTCCCGGTTGGAGGCCCCGCGGGCCACCAGGGTGAGCACCTCCAACTCCCGTTGGCTGAGCGGCTCCTCGGCGGGAGCGCGCAGCCGGCCCATCAGGCGGCCGGCGACGCTCGGCGCGAGCACCGACTCGCCCCTGGCCGCGGCCCGTACCGCGCGGACCAGCTCCTCGCGGGGCGTGTCCTTGAGCAGGTAGCCGGTGGCGCCGGCTTCGATGGCGGGCAGCACGTCGGCATCCGTGTCGTACGTGGTGAGCACCAGCACCCGGGCGGCGCTGCCGGCGCGAGCCAGCCTGCCGATGGCTGTCACTCCGTCCATGCCGGGCATCCGCAGGTCCATCAGCACCACGTCCGGCCGCAGCGTCTCGACCAGGACCAACGCCTCCGAACCGTCCGCCGCCTCGCCCACCACCTCGAAATCGGGGTCGCCGGTGAACATCCCCCGCAGACCGTCCCGCACCACCGGATGGTCGTCGACGATCAGCAGTCGAACCGGGGCGGTCAACCGGCACCTCCGGGTAGCGCGGGAACGGACGCCGAGATGGCGGTGCCGCCGCCCGGCTCGGATTCGACGGCCAACTCGCCACCGACCCGGGTCACCCGTTGCCGCATCGCGGTCAGCCCGTACCCGCTGCCCAACTCACGGGGCAGCGGCTGATCGGTGAGCTCGAAGCCCGTCCCGTCGTCACGGACATCGAGGGTGACCACGTCCGTCATGTACGACAGGGTCAGCCCGACCCGCGACGCGGCGGCGTGCCGGGCCACGTTGGACAGCGCCTCCTGGGCGGCCCGTAGCAGGGTCACCTCGACCTCCGGGTGCAGGGGGCGGGGCGTGCCGGTGGTGGCGACCTCGGCCCGTACCCCGTTCAGAGCCGACCAGCGCCCGCCCAGCTCGACGAGCGCGTCCGGCAGCCGGGATGTCTCCAACGTCTCCGGGCGGACCGCCCGCACCGAGCGGCGGGCCTCGGTCAGGCTCTCCCGGGCCAGCGCGAGCGCGTTGTCGACGTGCCGCCGCCAGTCGGCGGAGCGGTCGCGGGTCTGCTCGGCCGCCTCCAGTTGGGTGATGATGCCGGTCAACCCCTGCGCCAGGGTGTCGTGGATCTCCCGCGCCATCCGTTGGCGCTCGTCCAGCACGCCGGCCTCCCGTGCCTGGGTGAGCAGTTGGGCGTGCAGCCCGGCGTTCTCCTGGACCGTCTCGGTGAGTTGACGGTTGGCCTCGCCGAGTTCCGCCATCAACCGCCGGCGTTTGGCGTCCTCCAGTTCGGCGATCATCGCGAACCAGGTCACCGAGCCGGCGACCACCAGGTTGAACAGCACCAGCACCAACCAGAGCGGCCAGTGCGACATCGCTACCGCGAGACCACCGCCCTGAGAGGTGGCGACGAAGGCGGCCGTGGCGATCACCCCGGCGATCCGCAAGCGCTTGGGCAGCACCGGAAAGGCGTGGGTGTAACCGATCCAGGCGAAGAAGCCGTACCACGGGCTGGCGGCCACCAGTGCGGCGGCGAACGTGAGCAGCCCGACGTAGTAGACCGCCATCAGCTTGCGCCGGCTCTGCCAGCCAGGGTGCAGGGTGAGGAACCAGACGATCCAGCATCCGGCCGCCGCGGCGATGGCCAGGGTGGGCGCCGTCGCGAGGCTGCGGGGTGCCGGGACGACGAGGACCAGCAGGGTGCCCAGAGCCAGCCCTCCGTAGGGAAGTACGCGATAGAGCGTCGCCTCGCGCGCTCGCCAACTGGTCAGACGGCCGTGCCCACCGCTGCTGGTCATCGCATCTCCGCTCACTCCCAGCGGAACAGTTTCGCCGCGCCGACGCCGGCCGCCACGGCAATCACCGCCATTATCGCCAGGTGCAGCGGTCGCGGCGACGTGCCGGTCCAGGCGTCGAGGAGCGCCTGCACCCCGGGCGGCGTGTAGTCGCCGATCCGTGCCACGACGTCCGGGAGCAGGAACCGGGGCAGGTAGACCCCGCCGAAGAACATGGTGACCAGGAACAGCGGCACGGCCAGGGCCTGTGCCGCCTTCGTCGTCCGGGCCACGGCGGCGACCAGCAGGCCGAGCGACAGCAGGGCGGCGGTGCCGAGGATGAACGCCAGCGTGAAGCCGAGCGGGTGCCGGGGGAACGGCACCCCGAACGCGAGCCGGGCGACCAGGATGAGCAGCAGCGCGCTGGCCAGGATCCCGGCCAGGGCCAGCACCAGTTGGGCGGCGAGCAGAGCGGCCGGGTGCGCCGGGGTGGTCGCCAGCCGACGCAGCACGCCGCGTTCCCGGTAGGTGGCCAGCACCGAAGGCAGCGTGTTCACCCCGACCATGGCGAGGGTGACCACCAGCAGCGACGGGGCGAAATAGCTGACGAAGGTCTGCCCGTCGAAGGTCGGATCCGGCTTGCGCAGCGAGGGGACCAGCCCCAGCACCACCAGGATCAGGGTGGGCAGCCCGATCGTGGTGAGAAGCGTAGGCAGGTCACGCAGGTAGAGGCGCGCCTCGGTTCTCAGGATGTTGCGGAAGGCGTGCATGCTTGCTCCCTCTCAGTTGGCGGGCCGGTGCCCGGTCAGCTCGACGAAGGCGTCGTCGAGGGTGGACTGCTCCAGCCGCAGGTCCGCGGCGACGATCTGGTGGCGGGCGAGCACCGAGGTGACGGCGTGCAGCAGGTCACCGGTGCCGGTCACCACCACCTGGCTGCCGGTTCGCTGCACGGCGGACACCTCGGGCAGGTCGGTGAGGAGTCGGTCGTCGACCGGAGCCGAGGGCCGGAACCGGATCCGCTGCTCGGGGGCCACCGTCGACACCAGGCCCGCCGGGCTGTCCAGGGCAACCACCCGACCCCGGTCGATCACCGCGACCCGGTCGCAGAGCCGCTCGGCCTCCTCCATGAAATGGGTGACCAGCACGATCGTCACCCCACTGTCGCGGACCTGTTCGATGAGGCCCCAGGTGTCCCGGCGGGCCTGCGGATCCAGCCCGGTGGTCAGCTCGTCGAGGATGGCGATCTCCGGGTTGCCCACCAGGGCCAGCGCGATGGAGAGCCGCTGCTTCTGACCGCCGGAGAGTTTCTTGTACGGGGTGTTCCGCTTCTCGCCGAGGCCCAGCTTGTCGATCAGCTCCGCCGGGTCGGCAGGGTTGCGGTAGAACGAGGCGTACAACTCCAGCGCCTCGGCCACCCGCAGCCGGTCCGGCAGTTGACTCTCCTGGAGTTGCACCCCGACCCGCTGGCGTAGCTGGGCCGCGTCCCGGCGGGGGTCGAGCCCGAGGACCGACACCCCGCCCCCGTCGGGGACGCGCAGCCCGGCGACACACTCCACGGTGGTGGTCTTGCCGGCGCCATTCGGACCGAGGACGCCGAAGATCTCCCCGGCCTCCACGGCGAACGACACGTCGTCCACCGCCACCAGGTCGCCGTACCGCTTCTTCAGGTGGGTCACCTCGATGACCGGCATCGTGCCGCCTTCCGCCGCCGCTGACTTCGTACCCCTCAAGGGTTGTCGGGGTGGCCCGCCGGCGAATCGACCGGTCGGCGACGAACCTCGGCGTCCCCGGTGGATCACTGCCGTCCGTCAACCGGTTGATGTGTACGTGGTGCGTTGCTGCTAGCGCTCCGCCCGGCGGATCCGAGCATGGCTGGTTAGGCTGCTCGATCGTGGACGTCAGCAGAATCGCCAGCCCGGTGACCGGGGTCGTCGGACGCTTCCTCGCCGGGGCAGGGCTGCTCCTGCGCGGGTTGGGCCTCTACGTCCGCAGCCCGGGGTTGATGCTGCTCGGCATCGTGCCGGCGCTGATCTCGGGCGTGCTCTTCCTGGCCGCGTTCGCCACGCTGGTGTACTTCGTGGACGACCTCGCCGCGCTGGTCACCCCGTTCGCCGACGACTGGTCGCGCACCGGCCGAAGCCTGGTCCGGGTGGTCGCCGGGCTGGCCTTCCTGGGGGTCGGCGGCCTACTCGGCGTGCTCACCTTCACCGCGGTCACCCTGGTCATCGGCGACCCGTTCTACGAGAAGATCTCCGAGCAGGTCGAGCAGCGGTACGGCGGCACGCCGGGCGCGGTGGACGTGCCCTTCTGGCCGTCGCTGCGCCGCAGCCTCGCCGACTCGGTACGCCTGGTGGCGCTCACGGCGCTGGTCGGCATCCCGCTCTTCGTCGCCGGCTTCATTCCGGTGCTCGGCCAGACGGTCGTCCCGGTCATCGGGGCGGCGGTGGGCGGCTGGTTCCTCGCCGTGGAGCTGGTCGGCGCGCCGTTCTACCGACGGGGGATGCGGCTGCCGCAACGCCGGGCGATCCTCAAGGCGGACCGCCCCACCGCGCTCGGCTTCGGCGTGGCGGTCTTCCTGTGCTTTCTGATCCCGTTGGGTGCCGTGCTGATCATGCCGGCGGCGGTAGCTGGCGCCGCCCTGCTGACCCGCCGTTCGCTCGGCCAGCCGATCGAGGAGAGCTGACATGCAGATCACCCTGGTCGAGGGGGACATCACCGCCCAGCGGGTGGACGCCGTCGTGAACGCCGCGAACTCGTCCCTGCTCGGCGGAGGTGGGGTCGACGGTGCCATCCACCGCCGTGGCGGGCCAGCCATCCTGGCCGAGTGCCGGGCGCTGCGGGCGTCCCGCTACGGCAAGGGCCTGCCCACCGGCCAGGCGGTGGCGACGACGGCGGGGGAGCTGCCGGCCCGCTGGGTGATCCACACCGTGGGCCCGGTCTGGTCGGCGACCGAGGACCGGTCGGCGCTGCTGCGCGACTGCTACGCCAACAGCCTCCGCGTGGCCGACGAGCTGGGCGCGAGCACTGTGGCGTTTCCGCTGATCTCCGCCGGCATCTACGGCTGGCCGCTCGACGACGCGGTCCGGCAGGCGCTGTCGGTGCTGCGCTCGGCCACCCCGGCCACCGTCACCGAGGCCCGCCTGGTGCTGTTCGGGGCGGACACCCACGCCGTCGCCCGCCAGGTCTTCGAGGAGCGGCCCTCGCCTTGAACACCTGCCACCCCGGCTCAACCCGGTTGAGCATGGAATTGCGGTGGGGGGTAAATGTGTGTATAGCCCCAAACCGGGCGCCACAACTCCATGATCGACGAGGTTGAGCCGCACCTTTCCGCGATCTTGCACATTCTGTCGCGACATAGGGGGCATTCTGCGCATCTCAGCGACCGAAATCGCAAGATCGGCGCGGGCGGGGGAGATCGCTATCGCGGGCCAGCGGGGTAGAGACCGGTCGGGCGTTAATCGCGCGGCTTAACGCGGTTACGGCCGATCGAAGGTCTCCGCGACGAAAGCGCGCCAGGCTGCCCGCCCAAAGGTCAGCGTCCCGCCGTCACGATCCTTGGTATCCCGGACCAGCACGACGCCGGGCAGGTTGTCAGCGACCTCGACACAGTTGCCACCGTTCGTCCCGGACTTCGTCGACTTGCGCCAACGGGCGTCGGTCATGTCCATGTCTTCGCCGCTTCCTTGATCAAATCTAGAGAGGGCCGGCGGGGGAGTGCGTCCCGAAGGACGGCCTCCCACGTCTTTTGGAGCGTAGCAATCTCGCCCGCGCCGCTGACGGTCTGCGATCGCACCTGATAGTCGGTATGCCCGACGACCGTGTCGTCGGGCATCGTGGCGAGGATGAACCCGCCTTGAAGGCCAGGGTAGAGGCCGGCATCATCCGGCACGACATGAATTTGCACGTGCGGCAGTTCGGCGACGGCCACGAGGTGTTCGAGCTGTTCACGTATTAGCGTGCGGTTGTCGTTCACAGTCCGCCGGAGCACCGCCGCATCAAGCACGATCACCACCTGAGGCGGGTCCTCGCGATTAAGGACTGCCTGCCGGTCCATCCGCGACCGGACCCGCCGCCTGGTTTGTTCAACAGTGAGAAGACCACCGGCTTGAAGCGTCGCCTGTGCATACGTCTCGGTCTGTAGTAGCCCTGGCACGAAGGCCGGTTCGTACCACCTCAGGGTCTTCGCCTGCTCCTCGAAGGTGATCCACTCCCGCAGCCAAACGGGAGCCATGTCGAGTGCGGTGAGCCGTTCGAGCAGCCGCATGAAGATTCCGCCCGTTTTCAGGGCCTTATCGATGGCTGCCACGTAGTCGTTGGTAGGCGGGCGGGTGCCGGTCTCAACGGCGCTGACATGAGTGCCGGAGTAACTGATGAACCTGCCGAATTCGTCTTGGTTCATTCCCCGGGCGGTCCGCGCATGGCGCAGCTCGTCGAGCAGGATTTCCGCCGCCGTAATGCTCACGTTCTCCAACCCTCCCCCAACATGTCAACCCTGCCCCTCACCAGCGGCTACGCATCCCGTCGGTGTCGCTCCACCATGGCCGATTCGCTATCGAGGTTAGGCGGTTACCGAGAAGAGTTCCATGAGCAGGACCGCTCCGTAGGAACCGGCAGGAACGGTCCTTCTGGAACTGCCGGTAAGGGGGAGCCCGTGCCCGAAAACGAGCCCGCGTCCGCGCGGAAGGTGAGGTCGGGCGATGTCCTGCACCTGACCCGCGCGGCGAGTGTGCAGTTCATTCGGCCGATCTTCGTCCGCGTGATCCGGCTTCCCGACTGGGTCACCTACGACGGCTGGCTCTGGATTGAGGGCTACGAGCTGGGTCGGAAGGGCGAGGCGGTCACGCGTCGGTCGCTCTTCGTCCAGACAGCGGGGCTGATCTGGCAGGACGGCCCGGTGCCGGCCGCCCGGCCGGCGGCCTGTCAGCCGGTCCGCCGCAGACCGGTGCGGGTCCGATGAGCGCCCGACCTCGGCCGCACCTGCCGATGCGCCCCGCGTGGCTGTGTCGCAACTGCGCCGCGCCGTGGCCCTGCGGTCCGGCTCAACTCGACCTGATTGCCGAGTTCTACGGTCACTCGATCGCTCTGGCGTTCTACCTGGCCTCGTCGATGCAAGACGCTGTCGACGACATGTACGGCCTGGGTGGTCGCCCGGATCTCGCCGTGCTGCACACCCGCTTTCTCGGCTGGCTGTCCCTGGCCCGCCGGTCACGTCGGACAGATCGCCGTTGAGGGACGGGCCCAGGGTGCCTGCGGATCAGGTCAGGTCGGCCAGGCAGGTCCACTGGGATGCCACCGGGCGGTAGCCCAGTCGGGCGTTGATCGCGAGCATCGGCCCGTTCGCCTCGTCGTTCGAGGTGTACGCGACGCGCACGCCGTTGGCGGCGGCCCGGTGCAGCGCGGCGGTCTTGGCAAGCCGGGCCAGCCCTCGACCTCGGTACGCCGGGACGCTGCCGGTGTAGTCCGACCACATCCGGTCCCCGTCCCGCTTCACCAGGCTGAAGGCGACAACCGCACCATCGATCTCGGCGGCGATGCTGGCCGTCTTGTCCAGGCCGAGGTTGTCCCAGACGTCGTACTGCCAGCTCTGGTAGCTCTTGCTGTCCACCGGCACGTCACCCGGCTCGTCGACGGCCGAGGCCACGTCGGCCGTGTACAGCAGGTGCGGGTCCACATCGACGATCGGGTGCAGCTTTACGCCCGGGGGCGGGTCGGGTAGCGCGGGTGCCAAGTTCAGATCGAGCGCCGAATAGCGCACCTCGCGGCTCGGCTCGTAGCCGTGCCGGCGCGCGAACGGCAGCGCCTCCGGTTGGGCCGTGGCACGCACCCGGCGGATTCCCAAGGGGCGGAGATAATCGGTCGCGGCCGCCAGCAGCGCACTGCCGATGCCGCGTTGGCGGTGCTCCGGGTGTACGTGCAGCAGGTTGATGCCCCCGACGTCCGCCATCGACGTGTTGCCGATGCGTTCGGCGGACACCCAGCCGACCACCTGGTCGTCGACCTCGGCCACGAAGGCCGTCCAGTCCTCCTCGGGCGGCGGTTCGGCGATCATCTTCCGGGTCGACTCGACCCCGCGCACCAGGTACGGGAAGACCGTCGCCCGCAGGGCCACCACGCCCGGGGCGTCGTCCGGCTGCGCCACACGGATCCGCATGTCAGGCCCCCATCCGTACGGCGGCGACGGCCTCGACCTCGACGAGCTGGTCGGTGTAGCCGAGCACCGCCACCCCGAGCAGGGTGCTGGGCGGATCGTGGTCGCCAAAGAAGTCCCGCACCACCTCCCAGACGGTGACCAGGTCCTTCTGCTGCGACGACGCCACGTAGACGGTGGTCTTCACGACGTCGGTCAGCCGCGCGCCGGCCGCGTCGAGAGCGGTCGTCAGGTTCGTCATCACCTGCCGGGCCTGCGTCGCGTGATCGCCCGGCGCGACAGTGCGCCCGTCGGTGTCCAGCGGGCACGCCCCGGCGGTGAACACCAGTCGGGCGGGTGCGTCGACGGTGGCCGCGTAGGCGTACTCGGCGACGTCGGAGAGGGCGGGGACGTGCAACAGCGCGACAGGTTCCGGCATGCCGCGAGGCTAACCGCGATCGCAGACCCGGGCGACACAATAACGTCGCGACCCACCTCGGCCGGAGGCGACAACTTCAAGGAAACAGTGGCCTCGGCGCGTCCTGAGGGGACTATTTCCCTGAAGTTGCGCGGATCTTGCCGCGCCCGCCCGCCCGGGGCGGGGGCGGCGGCGGCGGCGCGGGGGCGCGGGGGCGCGGGGGCGGGGCTCGGGGGCGGGGTCAGGCGGAGGCGCGGCGGATCAGCTCGGTCGGGAGCATGACGGCCGGCTCGATGGTCTCCCCGGCGGCCAGCCGGAGCAGTTGGCGGGTCATCCGACGGCCCAGCTCCACGATCGGCTGCCGGACGGTGGTCAGCGGCGGCTCGGTGTAGGCGGCGGTCTCGATGTCGTCGAAGCCGACAACCGCCACGTCCTCCGGAACCCGTCGGCCGGCCTCGCGCAGCGCCCGCAGGGCGGCGTGCGCCATCAGGTCGGAGGCGGCGAAGACGCCGTCGAGGTCGGGATGCTCGGTGAGCAGGTGGCGCATCGCCGCCGACCCGGATTCCCGGGTGAAGTCACCGATGGCGATCAGCTCGGGCAGCCCCGCGTCGGCGACAGTGCTGCGGTAGCCGCTGAGCCGTTCGATTCCGGCGACCATGTCCTGTGGCCCGGCGATTGTCGCGATCCGTCGACGACCGCTGTCGATCATGTGCCGGACGGCTGCGGTCACCCCGGCCACGTGGTCGACGTCGACGTACGGGACGGGCACGTCGCCGAGCGGCCGGCCGCTGACCACCACCGGGATGCCGAGGCGGGCCAGCGTGCCGGGCAGCGGGTCGGCGCCGTGCAGCGACGCGAAGAGCACGCCGTCGACGTGCCGGCCGGTGGTGTACCGCTCGACCCGCTGGTGCCCGGCCGGCGAGCCGGCGAGCATCAGCACCAGTTGCTTGTCGGCCGCCTCCAGCTCCTGGCTGACGCCGCGGATGATGCCGGGAAAGACCTGGTCGTCGGAGAAGACCCGGGTGGCCGCCTCCGGCATGACCAGGGCGATCGAGTCGGTGCGCTGGGTGACCAGGCTGCGCGCGGCGAGGTTGGGGACGTACCCCAACTCGGCGACCGCCCGGGTGACCGCCTCGCGGATCGGCTCGGCGACTGTGGTGGAGCCGTTGACCACCCGGGACACGGTGGCGCGGGACACCCCGGCCCGGGCTGCCACCGCTTCGAGCGTCGGCCGCTGCGCCGTCGTCATCGCGCCTTCCCCCCGCTCATCACAGCCCGTTCCGGGAGATCACCTCCTGGTACCACCGGGCGCTGGCCTTCGGTGTGCGCCGCTGGGTCAGGTAATCGACGTGCACGATCCCGAACCGCTTGCGGTAACCCTCCGCCCACTCGAAGTTGTCCAGGAATGACCATACGAGATAACCACGCAGGTCCACGCCCCGGGAGATCGCCTCGTGGGCCGCACGGAGGTGCCCGTCGAGGTAGGCGATGCGATCGGCGTCGATCACCTGCGCCGGACCGTCGGGCGAGTCGGCGCCGGCCTTGTCGGGGAACGCCGCACCGTTCTCGGTGATCATCAGCGGCACACCGGGGTAGTCGGCGGCGATCCGCTCCAGCAGCCGGGTGAGACCGGCCGGCTCGATCATCCAACCCATGTCGGTGAGCGGCCCGGCCGGCGGCAGGAAGTGCACAGCGCCCTCGGTGCCCGGGTACGCGTCGTTACCGGCGCCGTCGGGGCGACCGGCCACGTAACTCGGGGCGTAGTAGTTGATGCCGAGCAGGTCGACCGGGGCGGCGATCAGCTTCTCGTCGCCGTCGCGGATGAACGTCGGCTCGACGATCCGGGCCACGTGCTCGCGGACGTCGTCCGGATAACCGCCGGCCAGCAGCGGGTCGAGGAAGATCCGGTTGTGCAGGCCGTCGACCAGACGGACCGCGGCGGCGTCGGCCGCGCTCTGCGGGTCGGCCGGGCGCACGTCGGCCGGGTTGACTGTGATGCCCACGCTGCGCGCGCCGGCCGCCCGCAACGCCCGCGCCGCCAGGCCGTGCCCCAACAGCAGATGGTGTACGGCGGTGAAGGCCGCCGCCGCATCCCGCTCACCCGGAGCGTGCACGCCGTTGGCGTAACCGAGGTAGGCCGAGCACCACGGCTCGTTGAGCGTGGTCCACACGTCGATCCGGTCGCCGAGGCGGGCGTACACGGCTGTGGCGTAGGTGGCGAAGTGTTCGGCCGTGTCCCGGTTGGTCCAGCCGCCCCGGTCACCGAGGGCCTGCGGCAGGTCCCAGTGGTAGAGGGTGACGATCGGGTCGATTCCCCGATCGAGCAGTGTGTCGGTGAGCCGGTCGTAGAAGTCCAGCCCACGGGGGTTGGCGGGGCCGGTGGCGTCGGGCTGGATCCGGGGCCAGGCGACCGAGAACCGGTACGCCCGCAGGCCCAGCTCGGCCATCAGCGCCACGTCGTCGGCGTACCGGTGGTAGTGGTCGCAGGCGACGTCGCCGCTGTGGCCCTGGTAGACCTTGCCCGGTGTGCGGCTGAAGGTGTCCCAGATGGACGGGCCGCGGCCGTCGTCGCGGGCCGCGCCCTCGATCTGGTACGCGGCGGTGGCCGCCCCCCACAGGAAGTGCTCGGGAAACCGGAGTTCTTTCACGCCTTGACCGCACCTTCCATGATCCCGCCGATGATCTGCCGGCCGAACAACACGAAGACCAATAGCAGGGGCAGCGTCGCGATCGCTGTCCCGGTGAACACCTGCGACATGTCCTGGTAATACCCGTCCGACAGCGCTCGCAGCGAGAGCTGCACGGTGGGATTCGCCGGATCGTTCAGTACAGCGTACGGCCACAGGAAGTCGTTCCAGGTGGTCATGAACGTGAGCAGGCCGAGCACGGCGGCGGCCGGGCGCAGCGCGGGCAGCACCACGTGCCACCAGATCCGGGCGGTGCCGCAGCCGTCCATCCGGGCGGCCTCGATCAGTTCGTCGCTGATGGCCTGGCCCGCGTACTGCCGCATCATGAACACCCCGAACCCGGTGACAAGCGCCGGCACGATCACCGCGGGCAGTCGGTCGTTCCAGTGCAGCTTGGTCATGAGCAGGTAGAGCGGGATCACGCCGAGCTGGGTCGGCACCATCATGGTCGCGATGATCACCAGCAGCAGGGCGTTGCGGCCACGGAACCGCAGCTTGGCGAAGGCGAACCCGGCCAGGCTGGAGAAGAACACCACGGAGATGGTGACCGTGCTGGCGACGATCACCGAATTGATCAGGCCGGTCGCGAAGTACGCGTCGGTGTTGTCGAACAGTCGGGCGATGTTCGCGCCCAGGTTGCCGCCGGGGGTGATCGGGGGCGGCAGTTGACCCATCGCATCGTTGGAGCGGCTGGCGACGACGAGCATCCACCAGATCGGAAAGATCGATAGGCCGGCCGCGACGACCAGGGCCAGGTAGGTGAGCGGGCTGGCCCGCCAGAGCCGGCTCATCGCGCCGCTCCCTTCCGTCCGTCGGGCCCCGATCCGCCGCCGAGCCGGCGCAGGAGCAGCACGTTGACCACCGCGACGATCGCGATGAGCGCGAAGAGCAGCCAGGCGACCGCCGAGCCGTACCCGAAGTTGTAGTGCGGGGCGAAGGCGTTCTCGAACATGTACATGGTCAGGGTCTGCGACTCACGCAGCGGGCCGCCGCGGATCGGGTTGGTGCCGGAGTGGAACATCCGGGGCTCGGTGAAGAGCTGCAACCCTCCGATGGTGGCGATGATGGTGCAGAAGACGATCGTCGGCTTGAGCAGTGGCACGGTGACCGACCAGAACTGTCGGACCCGGCTGGCGCCGTCGATCGCCGCGGCCTCGTACAGATCGCGGGGGATGGCCTGCATCGCGGCCAGCAGGATCAGCGCGTTGTAGCCGGTCCACCGCCAGTCGACCATGGCGGAGATGGCCACCCAGGAGGCGAACCGGTTGGATTTCCAGCCGATCGCGTCCACCCCGACCAGGTCGAGCAGCCAATTGATCATGCCGAACTCGCGGCCGAAGAGCACCCCGAAGACGATCGCCACCGCGGCCGTGGAGGTCACGTTGGGGACGAGCACCGCCATCCGCCAGCCGGTGCGGGCCCGTAGGCCCCGGTTGAGGAGGTTGGCCAGCCAGAGCGCGGCGAGCAGTTGCGGCACCGTGGAGATCACGAAGATGCCAAGCGTGTTCACCAGCGCGTGCCAGAAGTCCGTGTCGGCCAGCAGCCGGGTGTAGTTCTCCGCCCCGACGAACGGGTGGTCGGTGCCGAGCAGGTCCCAGTCGTGCAGCGAGACCCAGAAGGTGTACGCCAGCGGGTAGGCCCCGAATACCGCGAAGAGCAGGAAGAACGGGGCGACGTAGAGGTACGGCGAGTACCGGGTGTCGAGGCGGCTGAGCCGACCCCAGGAGGGGTGGGGGTTGTCGGCTTTCGGCGCGACCGGTGGGCGGGCGTCGAGCTGGACGGTCATGCCCGGGAACTCCTTTCGCCGTGCGGGCGGGGTTCCGGTGACCGGAGCCCGCCCGCACGTTCGCTCGGGCTACTTGGCGGCGGCCTTCTTGGCGTTGGTCACCGCGTCCGTCCAGCCCTGCGCGGGGCTGCGCTGGCCCAGCTCCACGGTCCGTACGGCGTTCTCCACCTCGGTCCGGACGGCCTGGTTCTTCGGGCCCATGTAGACCGGCTTCAGGCTCTTCGCGCCGGTGCCGAAGATCGAGCCGACCGGCGCCCCCGAGAAGTACGCGTTGGTCGCGCCGGTGATCGCCGGGTCGTCGAGCGCCTGCGGTGACGAGGGCAGCGGTCCCTTGGCCTTGAACGCGCCGATCTGCCCCTTGGCGCTGGTGAGGAACTTGACCAGCTCGATGGCCTCGGCCTGGTGCTTGCTCTGCTTGGGCACGGCGAGGTGCGATCCACCCCAGTTGCCGCCGTTGCCGGGCACCCGGGCGATGTCCCACTTGCCCTGGGCGGCCGTACCGGCGTTGGCCTCGATGACGCCGGTCATCCAGGCGGGGCAGGCGATGGTGGCGAACTTCGACTGCTTGAAGGCGGAGACCCACTCTTCCGACCACGATCCGTACTTGCCGGAGAGGCCCGAGTCGATGATGTCCATTGTGGTGTCCCACGCCTGCCGTACCGCCGGGTTGCTGTCGACGACCAGCTTCTCGCTGGTGTCGTAGTAGCTGTAGCCGTCGCTGTTGCCGGCGGTCTGCAACAGGATGGTGTTGAACGTGTTGGTGGCCGCGTCGAGGAAGGACGCCCCGGTCTTGGCCGCGACGAACTTCTCGCCGGTGGCGATGTAGTCCGGCCAGGTCGGCCAGAGCTTGGAGACCTCGTCGCGCTCGGTCGGCAGGCCAGCCTTTTCGAAGAGGTCCTTGCGGTAGCACATCGCGATGCCGCCGACGTCGGTGCCGAGGCCGATGAGCTGCTTGCCGTCGGCGGTCAGGCCGGCGTTCCACTTCCATTCGAGGAAGTTGCCCTTGAGGTCGGCGGCACCGTGGTCCAGCAGGTTGACGAAGTTGGCGGGGTTGGCCTTGTACTCGACCATCAGCCCTTCCTCGATGGCCACCACGTCGCCGGCGCCCCGGCCGGCGGCGAGCCACTGGGTCAGCTTCGGCGAGTACTCGTCGAGGTTGGTGCCGGTGCCGCGTTCGACGATCTTCACGTTGGGGTTCGCGGCCATGTAGTCCTGGTAGAGCTGCTCGTAGCCGAACTGGCCGAAGACGTCGACGGTCAGGGTGACCGGTCCGTCGCCCGGCTCGTCGCCGCCGCCGCAGCCAGCGGTGACGAGCAGGGCGGTGGTCGCGGCGAGGGCCACCGCGGCGAGGCGGCGGCGCGGGAGGACAGCCATGGGTTTCGACCTCTCTCAAGGCGGGCGGGTGATGGCAGATGATTCAGAGAGCGCTCTCACGACAGGGTGGTGGGTCGCCGACCAGCTGTCAAGAGAGCGCTCTCTGCGCGTCGTGGCCCTGCCCGAAGCCGACGAGGGCGCCACCCCTTGCAGGGGTGACGCCCTCGTTCGCGGTGGGTCCGTCAGCCGGTGCGCAGACCGTCCAACAGAGTGCGATCGCCGACGACATCCAGCGTCTCGAAGCTCACCCGCCCCCAGAGCGCCAGAAGCAGGTCGCTCGCGGTGCCGCTGACCTGGGCGCGGGCGTGGTGATCGTCGTGGTCGAAGATGGTCGCGGTGTCGAGCAGCGCCACCCCCTCGCCGCGCAGCCGCAGATACCACTCCTGCGCCGCGTCGGTCGCGCAGAGCTGCACCACCCCGCGCCAGTCACCCGGCACCTGCCGCCGGCCCGCCGGAAGCCAGGTGTCCAGCACCTCGCTCACCCCGTCGGCCGCGAGCTTCGCCTCCACCGGGTCACCAGCCGCGATGGCGAGCTGCGCGTCCCAGCGGTGCACAGCCGTCTCGTGCGCCATCCGACGCGGCCAGAAACCCGCCTTCTTCGGCTGCGGAGCCCAGTTCCACGCCGGTGCCTCCGGGTCCAGCCCGTCGAAGAGGGTCATCACCCGGTCGTAACCCTGCTGCCACAACTGGAGCGCGTTCACGCCCGGGTCGGCCTCGAGCTTCTCCCGGCGAGGCGGTTGGCTGGTCTGGCCAGCACCGGCGAACGACGAAACCCAGTGGTAGATGCCGGCCATGTGCAGCGTGAGATCGTTGACCGTCCAGCCCGGACAGGACAGCACCGGTGTCTCCGGCGGCGCCTCGGCCACCGCCGCAGCGAAAGCCGGACCTTCCGTCCGGAGCGCGCCGATCCAGAAATCCTTGCTGCCCTGCAGTCTGCTCATCGCCATCCTCCCGGGGGTGCCGGGCGACCAGTGGGTGCCACGGCTAATTGTCAGCCTAAGGTGAAGGGCGTGCCAGACGCCTCCGCCCAGCCGACAACCGACGCCGATCGTGCCATCCCCGGTCCACTCGCCGGCTACACCACCCTGCGAACGGGTGGGCCGGCAGAGCGGATCGTGGCCGCCGGCAGCGCCGACGAGATCGTCCGGGCGGTCCAGGCCGCAGCGGAGCCGGTCCTGATCCTGGCCGGGGGCAGCAACGTGGTGATCGGCGACGCCGGCTTCCCCGGCACCGTCGTCCTGGTGCGCTCCCGTGGCGTGCGGGTCATCGCCGAAGACGCCGCCTCGGTCACCGTACGGGTCGACGCCGGCGAGCCGTGGGACGACCTGGTCGCCACCACGGTCGCCAACGGCTGGGCCGGGGTGGAGTGCCTCTCCGGCATCCCCGGCTCGACCGGCGCCACCCCGATCCAGAACGTCGGCGCGTACGGCCAGGAGGTCGCCGAGACGATCACCGGCGTCGAGGTGTACGACCGGGTGGAGGGCACCCGCCAGGTCATCCCCGCCGCCGACTGCGGCTTCGCCTACCGGGGCAGCATCTTCAAGTACGTGGACCGCTGGGTGGTGCTCTCGGTCGACTTCCGGCTCACCAGGTCTGCGCTCTCCGGGCCGGTGCGCTACGCGGAGTTGGCCAGAGCCCTCGGTGTCGAGGTCGGCGACCAGGTGCCGCTGGCGGACGCCCGAGCGGTGGTGCTGCGGCTGCGCGCGGGCAAGGGGATGGTGCTCGACGCCAACGACCCGGACACTCGCTCGGTCGGCTCGTTCTTCACCAACCCCGTGCTCGACCGAGCGACGTACGAACAGCTCCTGGAACGCTCCGCCGAGCTGGGCGACCCGCCCGCCTGGCCCGGGGCGGACGGCCTGGTGAAGGTGAGCGCCGCCTGGCTGATCGACAAGGCCGGCTTCGCCAAGGGCCACTCCGGCGAGGGTGGCGTGGCCATCTCCAGCAAGCACACCCTGGCGCTGACCAACCGCAGCGGCACCGCCCACACCAGCGACCTGCTGACCCTGGCGCGCACCATCCGCGACCAGGTCCACGCCCGCTTCGGCGTAACCCTGCACCCCGAACCGGTCCTCATCAACTGCACCCTCTGACCGGCGCGGGAGCTGGATCGGGGTCAGGGGAGGGGCCAGGGGAGGGTTAGTTCGCCGTGGCGCCAGCGGGCGGGGTTGTCGAGGATGGGCCAGCCCGTTTCGCGGAGCCGGGTCACCGCCCGCAGCCAGCGTTGACGGGGGCCGAAGGTGGCGTACGGGGAAGCGGCCTGCCAGGCGTCGTCCAGAGCGCGGATCAGAGCGTGCACCGGCTCACCGGGAACGTTGCGATGGATCAGCGCCTTGGGTAGCCGCTCGGCCAGCTCAGCAGGGCTGCCCAGCGTGGTGAGCTTCGCGGCCAAGGTCAGCGTCCGGGGGCCGTCGGCGTCGATCAGCAGCCAGCTGGCGAGCCGCCCCAACTCGTCAGACGTGCCCTCGACGAGCACTCCACCGGGGGCGAGCGCGGCGGTCATCGTCTGCCAGGCTTCGGCCACCTCGCTCTCGTCGTACTGTCGCAGCACGTTGAACGCGCGGACCAGCACCGGCCGGAGCCCGGCCAACTCGAACCCACCCCGGGCGAACGTCAGCCCGGGTGGGTCGGCGGCCGGGGCGGCGGCCGCCACCCGGGCCGCGTCGATTTCCAACCCGACCAGCCGTACGTCCGGGCGTACCCCGGCCGCCAGCCGGGCGCGCAGCTCCACGGCGGTCACCGGGGTGGCGCCGTAACCGAGGTCGACCACCAGCGGGTCGTCCGCTGCCAACAGCCGGTCGGCGCAGCTGGCGACGATCCAGTTGTCCACCCGCCGGAGTCGGTTCGGGTTGGTCGTGCCGCGCGTGACCACTCCGAACGGCCGGCGTCGCGCCGCAGGGTTCACGTCAACCGGTGGACCTTGTGCTGGGCGGCCTGCGCCCGTGGCCGGACCACCAACCGGTCGATGTTGACGTGCTCGGGGCGGGTGGCGCACCAGGCGATGCAGTCGGCGACGTCCTCGGCGACCAGCGGCCCCGGCACCCCGGCGTAGACGGCGGCTGCCCGTTCCGCGTCGCCCTCGAAGCG
The DNA here is from genome assembly GCF_036902955.1 of Micromonospora sp. CPCC 205558. Lineage (NCBI taxonomy): Bacteria > Bacillati > Actinomycetota > Actinomycetes > Micromonosporales > Micromonosporaceae > Micromonospora > Micromonospora sp. CPCC 205558. Next base: position 2,878 of record NZ_JBAKHR010000026.1, on the reverse strand, counting down.
GACCAGCCCGAACTCCTCGGTCTTCACCATGCCCGGGTCGATCTCGATGACCCGCAGCGGCCGGCCACACAGCTCCAAGCGGAGCGTGCCGGCGATGGCGGTCTGCGCGTGCTTCGCGGCGGTGTAGCCGCCCCCGCCCTCGTACACGGTCAGGCCGGCGGTGGACGAGACCACCACGATGGTGCCGGAACCCGACGCCTCCAGGGCGGGCAGCAGCGCCTGGGTGACCCGCAGTGTGCCGAGCACGTTCACGTCGTACATCCACTGCCAGTCGGCGACCGAGCCGGACTCCACCGGGTCCAGCCCGCGCGCTCCACCGGCGTTGTTGACCAGGAGGGTGACCGGCCCGGGTGCCTGGGCGGCAGCCTCGGCCAGCCCGGCCACCGACTCGTCCGAGGTGATGTCGCAGGTCACCGCGGTGGCCTGCCCGCCGGCGGCGGTGATCTCGGCGACCAGGTCGGTGAGCCGTTCGGCGCGGCGGGCGGCGGCGAGCACGTGGAAGCCCTCGGCGGCGAGGCGGCGGGCGGTGGCCGCGCCGATCCCGCTGGACGCTCCGGTGACGATGGCGACTGAGGTCATCCCGACATTGTCACCCTGGCCGTGCCAGCCGCCCCGACCGGGCGTGGGCCGGCCATTGGCGGTCGATCGGTGATGAGGTCCGTCACCCCGAGGGGCCGCGCGGGGAATTTCCGAAGCCCGATGGGGAAGATGGCACCTGGCGTACAGGTTGACCGAGAAGCGCCGGTCGTGCGAGACGGCATCAACCGTGGCGAAGGAGCGGATGTGGCGGAAATGCACACCGGTGTCGGGCGTCAGCGAGGTGCCCAACCGTGGCCCCGGCCGCGCCGCATCGCCACCCTGTCGGTACACACCTCACCCCTGCACCAGCCCGGCACGGGCGATGCCGGCGGAATGAACGTCTACATCCTCGAAGTCGCCCGGCGGCTCGCCGAGGCCAACGTGGAGGTGGAGATCTTCACCCGGGCCACGTCCGGTGACCTCCCTCCGGTGGTCGAGATGGCGCCCGGCGTGCAGGTCCGACACATCACCTCCGGCCCGCTGGAAGGTCTCACCAAGGAGGAGCTGCCCGGTCAGCTCTGCGCCTTCACGGCGGGCGTGCTGCGCGCGGAGGCATCCCGGCCGCCCGGCCACTACGACCTGATCCACTCGCACTACTGGCTCTCCGGCCAGGTCGGCTGGCTGGCCAAGGAGCGCTGGGGGGTGCCGCTGGTGCACACCGCGCACACCCTTGCCAAGGTCAAGAACGCCCAGCTCGCGGCCGGTGACCGGCCGGAGCCCAAAGCCCGGGTCATCGGCGAGGAGCAGGTCGTCGCCGAGGCGGACCGGCTGGTCGCCAACACCCGGTTCGAGGCCAGCGACCTACTCCACCGGTACGACGCCGACCCGGCCCGGGTCTCCGTTGTCCAGCCGGGCGTCGACCTGGCCCGGTTCCGGCCCGCGCCGGGCGACCGGTCCGCGGCGGCCCGCCAGGCCCGCCGCCGGCTGGGGCTTCCGGTCGACGGGTACGTGGTTGCCTTCGTCGGTCGGATCCAGCCACTCAAGGCCCCCGACGTGCTGATCCGCGCGGTCGCCGCGTTGCGGGAGCGCGACCCGGCCCTGGCCGACCAGGTGACCGTGGTGATCTGTGGTGGGCCCAGCGGCAGTGGGCTGGACCGGCCGACCGCCCTGATCGAGTTGGCCGCCAAGCTCGGTGTCACCGACGGGGTGCGGTTCCTGCCACCACTCACCGGGGACGACCTTCCGGCCCTGTACCGCGCGGCGGACCTGGTCGCGGTGCCGTCGCACAACGAATCGTTCGGGCTGGTCGCCCTGGAGGCGCAGGCCTGCGGCACGCCGGTGCTGGCCGCCGCCGTCGGAGGGCTGGTCACCGCCGTCCGGGACCAGGTAAGCGGGGTGCTGATCGACGGGCACGACCCGGTCGACTGGGCCCGCGCGCTGGGCAGTCTGCTGCCGAACCGGGCCCTCCGGTCGGTGCTGGCCCGAGGTGCCGAGCAGCACGCCCAGCATTTCTCCTGGGACCGTACGGTCGCCGGTCTGCTCCGGGTCTACGGCGAGGCGATCGCCGGGCAACGCGCCCGGCTCGCAGCCGACCTGGCGGGCGACGCGGCGCTCTCCTGTTCCTGGTGACCGACCCGCGCGCCTGGGGGCCCCGGCGCTCCTGGTGACCGGGCCGTCGGTCGCCACCCGGTGCGCGAGCCGGGTCGGTCGTAGAGTGGGTCCGGTGAGCCCGAAGAGCGATCTTGCGACCCTGATCGAGTCGGTCTGTGCCGAGCGGGACCTGGCCTGCGAGTCGACCGGCCCCGGCTCGTACGCGGTGACGCTGCCGGGCACCCACAAGCTCAAGACGGTCTGCAACCTGATCGTCGGCGAGCACGCGCTGCGGATCGAGGCGTTCGTGATGCGCCAGCCGGACGAGCGCCGCGAGGAGCTGTGGGCCTGGCTGTTGCAGCGCAACGCCCGGATGTACGGCGTCTCCTTCTCCACCGACGCGGTTGGCGACGTCTACCTGACGGGTCGGGTCAACCCGGCTGGCGTGGACGCCGACGAGTTGGACCGGCTGCTCGGCGCTGTTCTCTCGTACGCCGACGAGTCTTTCGACACGATGCTGGAGATCGGCTTCGGCAGTTCGATCCGGCGCGAGTACGAGTGGCGGGTCAAGCGGGGCGAGTCGACAGCCAATTTGGCCGCCTTCGCCCACCTCTTCGAGCCCTCCGGCACCGGCCCCGACGCAACCTGACCCACACCAGCGCCCCGCGCCCCGCGCCCGGCCCCGCCCCGCGCCCGGCCCCGCCCCGCGCCCGGCTCGGCACGGCGCTCTGCTGGCTTGCCGTCGCACCCACACCCCTCTGGGCGACGG
>NZ_JBAKHR010000025.1:0-127534 GCF_036902955.1 Micromonospora sp. CPCC 205558 | reverse complement strand
GCAGCGCGATCGTGCGCGCGTCCCCAGCAGCGCGATCGTGCGCGCGTCCCCAGCAGCGCGATCGTGCGCGCGTCCCCAGCAGCGCGATCATGCGGGCGTGCATCGCGGATCGCGCGCTCCAGACGGCGGCCGGGAAACGTGCCAGTGCGGGGAACGGTCTGCGCGGGCGCACAGGGGGCAGGATGGCGGGGTGGCGTCGGTCACATCGGTCGGCGTGGGCGGCGCAGGTGGATCGTCGGGGCGGTGCGGGAGCAGTCGCGTCGGCCGGAGGGAGGCGCGGTGAGCGACGAGTTCGACGTGGTGGTGGTGGGGGCGGGGCCGGCGGGAGCAGCAGCGGCACTGACGGCGCGTCGGGCGGGAGCCAGCGTGCTGCTGCTGGACCGGGCGGACTTCCCCCGGGACAAGGCGTGCGGCGACGGGATCGCGGCGCACTCGGTGGACGTGCTCGCCGAGCTGGGGGTGACCGAGGCGGTGGCGGGTTACGCGCCGTTGCCGGCGTTACGCATGATCGCGCCGGGTGGCGGTGCGGTGGCTCGGGCGCTGCCCCGGCCCGCGTACACAGTGCCCCGGGAAGTGTTCGACGCACGGCTGGTGGCTGCTGCGGTGGCCGCCGGCGCGCAGTTGCGCCGGCACACCGTGCGTCAGATCGAGCCGCGCGCCGACCGGGTGGTGCTCGACGGGCAGGTGTCCGGCGGGGTGGTGATCGGCGCGGACGGTGCCGGCTCGGTGGTGCGTCGGGCGCTCGGCCATCCGCAGAACCCCGACCGGCACCTCGCGCTGGCCATCCGGGGGTACGCCCCGGCGCTGCCCGGCCCGTCCGAGCAGCTCATCGTCACCTCGAAGGCGCGCTGGCCGGCGTACGCCTGGTCGTTTCCGATCGGCGACGGACGGGCGAACGTCGGGTACGGGGAGGTGCTGCGCGGTGAGTCGCTGAGCCGCGCGTACCTGCTGGACCGGTTGGCCGCGCTGCTGCCCGGCACCGACCTGGCGACCGTGACCGCGTTGCGCGCCCATCACCTGCCGCTCTCCACGCACCGACCGTCGCCGGGGCGAGGGCGCACGCTGCTGGCCGGGGACGCGCTGTCGCTGATCAATCCGTTCACCGGCGAGGGGATCTTCTACGCGTTGCTCTCCGGCGCGCTGGCCGGGTCGGCGGCGGCCCGGTCGCCCGAGGGCGCGGCCGGCCGCTACGCCCACGGGTTGCGTCGCCGCCTCGGCACCCACCTGCGGCACAGCTCGGTAGCTGCCTGGTTGGCCCGCCGACGCCGGGTGGTGGACGCGGCGGTCCGGGCGGCCCGTCGCGACGACCGGGTGTTCTACGACGTGGTCGAGCTGGGGCTGGGTGACGGACGTCTCACCGCCCGTACGCTGGCAATGATCGGCATCGGTCTGGGCGGCGGCGATGGGGCTCCGAGGCAGTGAACTGGCCGAAGGGTCGCTACGCTGCTAGGTGATGACGCTGCGGGACCTTATCTACTCCGTGTACGAGCGCCGGCTCACGGCGAAGCTCGCGGGTAAGCCGGTGCCCCGGCATGTCGGGGTGATGTGCGACGGCAACCGCCGATGGGCGAAGGAGATGGGCTTCGTCGACCCGAACGACGGGCACCGGGTCGGCGCGGCGAAGATCAAGCATGTCCTCGGCTGGTGTGACCAGGCCGGTGTCGGGCACGTGACCCTCTACCTGCTGGCCACCGACAATTTGCGCCGTCCGGCCAGTGAGCTGGACCCGCTCCTCAAGATCATTGAGGACCTGGTGGTGGAGTTGGCCGAGGAGGGCAACCCCTGGCGGCTGCGCATCGTCGGAGCGCTCGACCTGCTGCCGGCGCAGACCGCGGCGGCGCTCAAGGGAGCCGAGGAGCGCACCCGCGAGCGCACCGGCGGCGCGGAGGTCAACATCGCGGTGGGCTACGGCGGTCGGCGGGAGATCACCGACGCGGTCCGTTCGCTGCTGCTGGAGCACGCCGCCGCCGGCGGCACGCTTGAGGAGTTGGCCGAGGTGCTGGACGTCGAGCACATCTCCGAGCACCTCTACACCCGGGGTCAGCCCGACCCTGACCTGGTCATCCGCACCAGCGGCGAGCAACGGCTCTCCGGTTTCATGCTCTGGCAGTCCGCGCACTCGGAGTTTTACTTCTGCGAGCTCAACTGGCCCGACTTCCGGCACATCGACTTCCTGCGGGCCCTGCGCTCGTACGCCACCAGGCAACGCCGCTACGGCGCCTGACCCTGCCGGTCGGGTCAGTCAGGGCAGCTGGGTCAGCGCCCGGGTGAGGAAGTCGCCCAGGGCGGCGGGCGACTCGATAGTCAGGTCGGCGGCGTTGGCCACCTCATGTCCGGTCTCCGAGTTGGCCACGGCCACGCAGACGCCGAGGAAATCCGGATCGGCGGAGGCACGAGCGCGCAGCGCGGCAAAGGCCTTGATGTCGGAGACATCGTCGCCGAAGTACCAGGCGCCGGTGGCACCCTTGATCGCCTCGCCGATGACCATGCCCTTGTCCCGGTCGACTGGCGGCTTGAGCTCCAGCACCATCCGCCCGGCCTGCGAACGCAACCCCAGACGGTCGGCCTGCGCCTGCCCCCACTGCTGCACGGTCGGGCCGAGCTGCGGGGCGGTACGCCAGTGCAGCGCGACCGAGAGCCGCTTGTACTCCACCAGCGTGCCGGGAGGTAGCTCCGCCCGAGCCAGGTCGGCCAGCTCGGCCATTGTCGGCACCCAGGGCAGCGCTGCCGGTTCGGTGACAGTTTCCCCGCCGGAGTGGCTGTGCTCCAGCCCGTAGAGGCCGTAGAGGTCCACGCCAGCGAGCCCACCGAGCTGATCCCGAAGGAACTCGACGGGTCGGGCGGAGACGATCGCGACCCGCTGCACGACCGGGGCGAGTGCCTCGATCGCGGCCAACGCCTTCGGAGCCGGGCGTACCGCTGTCGGATCGTCGTCGACGGGCGCGAGCGTTCCGTCGAAGTCGAAGAAGAGCACGGTCCCGGCCGCCCGGCTGGCGGTTATCCGCCAGGCCTGGTCGGCGTCCAACGGGGTTCTCGGCTGCTGATTGCCCAGATTCAACGGCGGCACGCGCGTCAGCGTACCCCGGCGATCCAGGGTCATTCCTGGCCGAGCGGACCCGTTTGGCGGTGGGCGATCAGCGTTCGGCGGCTCCTCGTCCGCGCCGACCGAACGGCACCACTGCGGCCTCCTGGCCGTGGCTCAACAGGTAGCCCTCCACGAACCCGGTGTTGCGATCGCCGGTGTGGGTTTCGATCTCGTTGAGCCGTGCCACCAGGAACTCGGTGAGCGCGCTGATTCGGTTGTTCAGACGCTCGTGCAGCTCGGCGACGACGGCCAGGACGACCGCGGTGCCGGCGGTGATGAGCGCAAAGAGGTTGACGAGCAGCGGAAGCTGCCCGCCGTTGACCACCATGGTCACCGTGTTGCCGGTCGCCCACAGTGTCACCGACACCGTTGCGACCACGACTGCCAACCACTTCAGGGTCATGGACAGACCCCTCCTTCTGTCCCGCAGGGCTGGGTTCGGCCTTGTCCCGTCCCCCCGCCGATGACGAGCCCAAGCAGTACGAATAGGGACGCTAGCGTGCCCGTTGCAGCCCCGGAGGCAAACGAATGAACCTGACCAGGCGTTCTTTCGCTATCTGAGGAACTAGCCTGCCTGATTGCCCCTTTTTCGGACATCGACCGGCAACGTTGGGCGGTATGCGAGGTATCTGATCGTTTCGCGGATGTGGAACTTCTCCGCGTCCGACACCTGCGGATCGACCAGGCGGCGCAGCAGCGCCTCCACGTCGGGGTCCATCGGAGGGGCGGCCTGGCCGGCGCGTGGACCGGCCGCGGTGCGGTCCCAACCGAGCGCGGCGAAGGCGGCTGCCGGGTTCAGCCCCAGGCCCTCACAGAAGGCGACCACCCGCTCGGCCTCCGGGTCGCTGGCCCAGTCGCCCCGGACCCAGCGGTTGATGGTCTGCCGGGACACGCCGGTGCGCCGGGACACCTCGGTGCCGCTCCAGGCTCGGGTTGCTCGCGCCTCGTCCAGGGCCCGCCGGACGAAGGTGGCGAAGGCGATCTTCCGCGCATTGGCCGTCTCGGTCACTCCGTGACGGTACGGCCAGCCGACTACGGGTGTGTGCGCCGCCTCGCCACTGTCACGCGGACGTGACGAGGCGTTCGGGTTTCCGGTAAACGAGTCAGTGCCACTGTTGAGGGGTGTCACGCGGGCAGAATAGATGAACGTAGTGGCAAACGTAACCGGACGAAAAGCTGATACTGTCACGTCCATGGGACAATCTACGGTGTGTCACGTGCATGAGACGATTGGTGCTCACATGCGTCACGCCCCCGGTGCTGGGGGGTCGTGGTGACCGAGCTCGCCACCCGCGCCCAGGCCTTCGGGCTGATCGCCGAGGGGGTCGCCGCGGGGCTGACCGCCCCCTGGCGCCTCTACCTCGCCCGAGGCTGCCGCTACCTGTCGCTGAGCGTCGGCGATCGTGCCGAGTGGAACGCCTGGCGTACCCATCTCGGCTGCCCAGAGCTGAGCGTCCGCGTCTACGACGCCGGCGGCGAGATCCGTCGGTCCTCGGTGGCCGAAGTCGTGCTGGACGGCTGCCGGATCAGCGTCGAACTGGTCGAGGAGGTCAGCACCGACGACCTGGACCGGCTGCTCGTCGCCGACCCCACCACGATCGAGCCGGAGGAGCGATGACCTGGCGTCCCGGCTGGGCCGGAGCTGCCCGATGAGCCCGTTTCTCGCGGTGTTCCTCGTCCTGGTGCTCGGTGCAACCAGCTACGCGGCCGGGCGGTTGCACGGGCAGCTCAGCTACCGCATCGGCTACCGCTTCGGTTACCGGCAGGGCTACTTCGACGGTGACCGGGGCGCCTGGAACCGGCGTCGCCGGGACGCCCAGGCAGCCATCGCCTCGGCCCTGTCGGTCTCACCGGCGGGGGTGGTCCGCTCCGCCGGTGCCGTCGCCCGCCCCGGCACCACGTACACCGGCTCGTCGTTCAGCGCGCCGGCCGCCCCGATCACCGGGCGGCACCCGACCGGCACGCTCGTCCGACGTACCGGTTGAGGTCGGCCGGCGGGGTCACCCCGCCGGCCGGTGCCACGAACGCGGTGCGTCGTCCGCGGCGGACACGCACCGTCGGGGTCACGTCAGACCGGTGACGGTGGCCCCACCGGCCGGGATGCGCGCAGGGGGCATGCATCCCGGCCGGTTCCGCCGTGCCTGCGAGAGCGCCTTTCGGCTGGTGCGGGCGTCGGTGCCGCGCTGTTCACGAGCGCGTCTTGTGGAGATCCACGTTCGGCCTCTAGCCGGGAGGGTCCGGCGGGGCTAGCGTCTAGGCATGGCACGGGGTTCTCCCGAGCCAGCCGGTCCGCCCGGATCTGCGACCTCGCGCATGGGGTTCCGCATCCGACCCCGTGTCCCCGGGCACCGGAGGAGGCGGAACACGGGTGGCGGGTGCCCATCCGTCGGAGCAGGCCTGTGACGACTCGCCGTAACACCGCCGGTGCCGACCAGACCCCGGCCGCGACTGCCACGACCCGCCGCGCCACCAGGAGCCGCCGTTCGGCGGCCGCCGCGCCGGCCGACCCCAAGGAGCCACGACCAGCCGGCCAGGCCTTCGTCCTGGACACGTCGGTGCTGCTCTCCGATCCGGCGGCATTCCACCGGTTCGCGGAGCATGAGGTGGTGCTGCCTCTGGTGGTCATCACCGAGCTGGAAGGCAAGCGGCACCATCCGGAGCTGGGCTGGTTCGCCCGGCAGTCGCTGCGGATGCTCGACGACCTGCGGGTCCGGCATGGCCGACTCGACCGCCCGGTGCCCGCCAACGACGTCGGCGGCACCTTGCGGGTGGAGCTCAACCACACCGACGACGGTGTCCTGCCGCCCGGGTTTCGCACCGAGAGCAACGACGCCCGGATCCTCTCCGTCGCGCTCAACCTCGCCGCAGAGGGGCGGGAGGTGACCCTGGTCAGCAAGGACATGCCGCTGCGGGTCAAGGCTGCCTCGGTGGGTCTGCGCGCCGACGAGTACCGCCACGGCCAGGCCAGCGACCCGACCTGGACCGGTATGTCGGAGATGGAGCTGAGCGAGGAGCAGATCGGCCAGCTCTACGCCGGCGAGACGCTCGACCTCGACGAGGCGGCCGGGCTGCCCTGCCACACCGGTCTGGTGCTGCACTCTGCCCGTGGTTCAGCCCTCGGCCGGATGTTGCCGGACAAGTCGGTGCGTCTGGTCCGGGGCGACCGGGAGGCGTTCGGGCTGCACGGCCGCTCGGCCGAGCAGCGGATCGCGCTCGACCTGCTGCTGGACGAGTCGATCGGGATCGTCTCGCTGGGTGGCCGGGCCGGCACCGGCAAGTCGGCGCTGGCGCTCTGCGCCGGGCTGGAGGCGGTGATGGAGCGTCGGCGGCACAAGAAGGTGATCGTGTTCCGCCCGCTGTACGCGGTCGGTGGCCAGGAGTTGGGCTACCTGCCGGGTTCGGAGTCGGAGAAGATGTCGCCGTGGGCGCAGGCGGTCTTTGACACGCTCGGCGCGGTGGTGCACGAGAACGTGCTGGAGGAGGTCACCTCGCGGGGCATCCTGGAGGTGCTGCCGCTGACCCACATCCGGGGGCGCAGCCTGCACGACGCCTACGTGATCGTGGACGAGGCCCAGTCGCTGGAGCGCGGGGTGCTGTTGACCGTGCTGTCCCGGATCGGGCAGGGCTCCCGGGTGGTGCTCACCCACGACGTGGCCCAGCGGGACAATCTGCGGGTCGGCCGGCACGACGGGGTGACGGCTGTCATCGAAGCGCTCAAGGGCCATCCGCTCTTCGCGCACGTCACCCTCAGCCGTTCGGAGCGGTCGCCGATCGCCGCGATGGTCACCGACCTCCTGGAGGACATCCCGATCTGACGAGCCTTTTGTGGGCTTTCGTCCGCAATTTAAGTGTGGTCCAGATCACAAACGACCTGGTTGGTTTCCCATCAGCCTCACTGTGCGCAATCGTGTCCCACGAGCGTCCACGCACCACGAGAATCGTTGGTGATCGTTCGTCCCGAGACGGACGACATCGGCGAAGCTCGGTGCGTCAGCGCGATCGGCAACCGGTCGGGGCGCTCGTGGCACGGCTGACGGCCCACCTGCGGTCAGCGCCGAGCCACGTCCTTGCTCCCGACGAAGGGACCACTTCGTGAGTCGGCTGTGGAGCCGGTTGGGCGCCCGTACGGCTGCTGTAGCGCTGCTCTCCGTGGGCGTTGCCGGTGGCTTCTACCTGGGCGAAGACCGGGAAACCCAGCAACAGGGCCTGACCGACAAGGTCAGCGTCGAGGTCGACCGGGCCGATCTCGCGTACCAGCGCGAGCGGCACGCGGCCCACCAGGTGCAGTTCTCCAAGCAGCGGGCCGCCGAGTACCAGGCCAAGCTGCGGGCGAAGCAGGCTGCGAAGGAAGCCGCCGAGCGGGCTCGCCAGGCCGAGGCCGCCGCGGCGTCCCGCAAACGCGAGCGCGACGCAGCGAACGCGGCCGCCAAGCCGTACGACGGACCGATCCCGGCGTCCTGCGCCGAATACAGCGGCAACCGCAAGACCGGGTGCGCCCTGATGATCGACGCGGGCTTCGGCATCGCCGAGTTCCCCTGCCTGGAGAAGCTCTGGACCAAGGAGAGCGGCTGGAACCACAAGGCCAGCAACTCCTCGTCCGGCGCGTACGGCATTCCACAGTCCCTGCCGGGCAGCAAGATGAGCTCGGTCGCCGACGACTGGCGCACCAACCCGGCCACCCAGATCAAGTGGGGGCTCGGCTACATCAAGGGCAGGTACAAGACGCCCTGCGGCGCCTGGACCTACTTCCAGAACAAGGGGCACTACTGACGGCATGCCAAGGGCAGGGCGGTGGAGCACCCACCCGCCCTGCCCTTGTGCGTACCCCGGACGGGACGTGAGTGGCGGTCGGCCGCTTTTGCTGATAGCAGTTGTGGGGTGACCCTGCACCCGTCAAGCGGCGACCCCTACCGGTTCGGCACCGAGGCGTTCTACGCCGCGCTCGGCCGAGCGTTCGTCGCCATGTGCGCGGTGGTGCCTTTCCTCTTCCTCATCGAGGCCGTCGACCAGGGGCTCGCGTTCGGTCTGGACGCCACCGCCGGGATCATCCCGCAACGCATCGACGGGCTGGACGGGGTCTTCTTCTCCCCGTTCCTGCACCACGGCTTCGACCACCTCTACAGCAACAGCATCCCGCTGATCCTGCTGGGCACCTTCGTCCTCGCCGCCGGCGCCCGTCGGTTCCTCTGGTCGACCCTGATCATCATCCTGGTCAGTGGGCTCGGCGTGTGGTTCACCGGCTCACCCAACTCGGTGGTGGTCGGCGCGAGCGGCGTCATCTTCGGCTACCTGGGCATCCTGCTCACCCGGGGCATCGTCGAGCGCAGTTGGTGGAACTTCGCGGTCTTCCTCCTGGTCGGTCTGCTCTACGGGTGGCAGCTGGTCGGCATCCTCCCCACCGACGAGCGGATCTCCTGGCAGGGCCACCTGTTCGGCCTGCTCGGCGGAGTGGTGGCGGCGATCCTGTTCCGTCGGCGGCGACCGGCCGTGGACGGCCCGGACTACTCGGGTTCCACGCTCAGCCTGCCCTGAGGCGATTCTCCGGCGCGCCTCTGGGACGTGCTTGCCCGACCGTCGCCGCCCGCCTACGGTCGAGATCAGCACGCGTTGATCCGTAAGCGGAAAGCGACGGTACGCCATGCGCGAGGTCGATGTCGCCGTGATCGGGGCCGGTCCGGCCGGCCTCTTCGCCGCGTACTACGCCGGGTTCCGAGGGCTGTCGGTGGCGGTGATCGACGCGTTGCCCGAGCCGGGTGGTCAGGTCACCGCCATGTACCCGGAGAAGCTGATCCTCGACGTCGCCGGTTTTCCCGCCGTCAAGGGCCGCGACCTGGTGGCCAACCTGGTGGCCCAGGCGGCTCCGTTCGATCCGCAGTACCTGCTCGGCACCCGGGCGGAGAAACTCTCGTACGCCGACGGCCGCCCGGTGCTCGGCCTGGCCAACGGCGAGCAGCTCGCGTGCGGCGCGATCGTGGTCACCGGCGGGCTCGGCAGCTTCAGCCCTCGGCCGCTGCCGTGCGCCGACGGTGCCCCCGGCTCGGGGATCGTCTACTTCGTGACCGAGCCGGCCGAGTTGGCCGATCGGGACGTGCTGATCGTCGGTGGCGGCGACTCCGCATTCGACTGGGCGCTGGCCCTGCAACCGCTGGCCCGGTCGGTGACCCTCGTACACCGACGGGAGAAGTTCCGGGCCCACGCCTCGACTGTCACCCGGGTGCTCTCCCTGCCGGTGCGGGTCGTGGTCAACGCCGAGGTCACCAGGCTGCTCGGTGACGCCACGGTGACCGGCGCCGAGGTGACAGTGCGCGGCGGCGCGACCGAGACCCTGCCGGTGGACGTCGTGGTGGCCGCCCTCGGCTTCACCGCCGACCTGGGCCCGCTCGCCGAGTGGGGGCTACGGCTGGACCGCCGCCACATCCTGGTGGACAGCGCGATGGCCACCAACCTGCCCCGGGTCTTCGCGGCCGGTGACATCACCGAGTACCCGGGCAAGGTCCGGCTGATCGCCACCGGCTTCGGTGAGGCGGCGACGGCGGTCAACAACGCGGCCGTGGTGATCGACCCGAGCGCCCACCTGTTCCCGGGGCACTCCTCCGACGCCGGTTGAGCGACGATATCGGACCCAGGCCCACCTGAGTCCGGATCGATACGGGTCGAGCGGATCCTGAGGGGATGACGGGTTCCGGGACACCACGAGACGGCGCACCCACCACGCTGTCCTGGCTCTGCCACCCCGGAACCCTGTCCGCGCTGATCCTGCTGCTGGTCAACGATCATGTGCTGAAGGCGGCCTTCCCCGGCGTGCTGACCGGCAAGCTCAGCGACGTCGCCGGCCTGGTGCTCGCCCCACCGTTGGTCGCGGTGCTGCTGACCCTCCTGGTGCCACGGCTGCCGGCCCGGGCCGCCGCGCTGGTCGCCCTGATCGCGGTGGGCGCCGGGTTCGCCGTCGTCAAATCCAGTGGGTACGCAGCCGAACTCGCCTCCTCGGCCTGGACCGTGCTGGCCGGGCCGTCGCTGGTCCGGGCCGACTGGACCGACCTGTTCACCCTGCCGGCGCTCGGCCTGGCCTGGTGGAGTTGGACGCGGTCACGTCGCCGCCCGGTGCGCCGACGGACCGCCCGGCTGGTCCGGCTGCTGGTGGTGCTGCCACCGGCGGTGTTGGCGGTGGCAGCGACCAGTGCCATCTACTACCCGTACGCGGTGGGCACCGCGATGCTCGACGGCCACCCGGCGATCTCGGTCGGCAGCGGCTACAGCGCGTCGGACTGGCCGACCAGCCCGTCGGACGGGCAGTGGGCGGTCAGCGATGACGACGCGACCACCTGGCGGCCCGCCACCGAGGACGAGAAGCAGCGACTGTCCCGCCAGGATGCCGGGCAGCAGCAGGCGTGCGCTCCGGACGAGCCCCGGCGTTGCTACCGGGTCGTCATCGGGCACCTGCGGGTCGAGGAGAGTGACGACGCCGGTGCGACCTGGCGGGTGGCCTGGGAGGTGCCCGACGGGCAGCGGGAGGAGTTGGCCCGCCGGTCGCCGAACCCCGGCGACGTCCAGCGCCACTTCGCCTCCCGCGATCTGGTCGTCTATCCCCACGCCAAGGGCGGTCACGAGGTGCTGGTCGCCAACGGCCGGGACGGGTTTCTGCGCCGCCTGCCCGACGGTGGGTGGCAGCGCGACGGGTTCCTCTTCGAGGAGGGGCAGTCCGCCGTGTCGTGGAACGATCCACCCTCACTGGCCGGTGGCGGACCCGGCGACCGCGAGATGGATCTGTTGCTCGTCGTCGCGCTGGCGCTGACTCTCGGCTGCGCCGTCGCTGCGCTCGCCGGTCATCTGGCGATCCGCCGTGGTGGAGGTCCGGGCTGGTGGGGGATCGCCAGCGGCGCGGCACTGCTGGTGGCGGGCATCATGTTGGCCACGGCCTGGGAGCGCGACAACGACACCCTGGCGATCACGGGCGCGCCGTTCGTGCTGGGGGTGGGCGTCCTCACCGCGGTGGCCATGATCGTTCGAGCCTCTTACCAGGGCGCTTTGCCGACGTGGATCGGGTGGGTGCTCACCGGGCTCGTGCTCACCGCGCTCCTGGCTGGGCTGCCGCTCGTCGGTTGGCTGTACGGCACCCCGTCGCGGACCCGGTTCGCGGTGGCGCTCGCTCTGCTGGCCCTGGTGCCGGGCGTGCTGCTCGCCACCCGGATCGCGGGGCTTGTCGACCCGGCCCGTGCGTTCGAGCGCCGGTACCCGCCGCGCCCGCCCTATGCGCCCTCTCCGCCTTACGGGCCCTATCCGCCCGCGCCCTACCCCGCGGGCACGCCGACGGCGCCCGATCCGCCGTACCCGTCGCAATCGCCGCCGCAGTGACCTCCGGCGTGCGGCTGGCTCGTCGGCGTGCGGTTGGCCCGTCTGCGGTGGCCGGTCAGCGGCGGGGGGCGGGTGGCGCCAGCGCGGCGACCAGCACGGCCACCATGGTCAGCGCCGCCCCGAGCAGGGTGTTCACACCGGGGTGCGAGGCCGCCGTGGGGAGGATCAGGTCCAACAGGACGGCGCCCACGATCTGCCCGGCGATGGTGGCCAGGCCGAGCAGCAGCACGCCGGTGAAGCGCACGATCGCGGCGGCGATCGCGATGAACACGATGCCGATCGGGCCACCCAGGTAGAGCCACGGCTCGCTCGGCAGGTGACCGCTGGGCCAGCCGCGTACGGCGATGTCGATCGCGAGCGCGACGAGGAGGGTGACAGTGCCGACGGCGAAGTTGACCAGCGTGGCGGTCAACGCGCTGTCGGCCGCCGCCCGGACCCGGCCGTTGACGGCCTGCTGCCAGGCGATGCCCACCCCGGCGAGCAGCGGCAGCAGGGCCAGCGCCAGCGCGCCCGGGTCGCCAAGTCGGTCGCCGACCGCGAGGCAGACCGCCAGCACGGTGAGCACCGCACCGGCCAGCCGCTGCCGGGTGACCGGCTGCCGACCGGTCGGCCCGATGCCGGCCCGGTCCACGGCGAGGCTGCTCCCGGTCTGGCCGGCGACCACCGCCACGGTGAAGACCGCCACGCCCAAGGTGCCGATGGTGAGCCCCTGGGTGGCCACCAGGAACGCCCCGCACATGCCGCCGAGGCACTGCCACGGCCGCAGCGTGCCCGTCCGCAGGGCTCGCCGCGTCGCGGCCAGCCCTCGCCGACCACCGGGGGTCGCGGGCACCAGCACCAGCAGCACCAGCAGGCCGATGCCGAACGACACCACCGCGGCGGCGAAACCGTCGTCGAGGCGTACCCCCAGCTCGCCGTTGATGCGCGACTGCACCGCCACCGCGACCCCGGAGGCCGACGCCAGCGCGACGCCGGTGATCCGACGGGCGGCCGTCAGGGTCTGCGGGGTCGCGGTGTCGGTGGCTGTCACTCCTGCTCGGCCAGCGGACGACCGTCGAAGTCGACAGCGGAGTAGAGCGCCAGCTTCTCCAGCCGGTGGTACGAGTCGATCACCCGGATGGTGCCGCTCTTCGAGCGCATCACGATCGACTGGGTGTACGCGCCGCCCGCCCGGTAACGCACGCCGCGCAGCAGATCGCCGGAGGTGACCCCGGTCGCCACGAAGAAGCAGTTGTCGCCGGTGACAAGGTCGTCGGTGCCCAGCACCCGGTCCAGGTCGTGCCCGGCGGCGATCGCCTTCTCCCGCTCCTGCTCGTCGCGTGGCCAGAGCTTGGCCTGCATCGCACCGCCCATGCACTTGAGCGCGCACGCGGAGATGATGCCCTCCGGGGTGCCGCCGATGCCCATCAGCACGTCGACGTCCGACTCGCCCCGGGCGGCGGCGATGGAGCCCGCGATGTCGCCGTCGGAGATGAACCGGATACCCGCGCCGGTCCGGCGGATCTGGGTGACCAGGTCGTCGTGGCGGCTCCGGTCCAGCACGCAGACCGTCACCTCGGAGACGTCGGTGCCCTTGACCTTGGCGATCCGGCGCAGGTTCTCCGCCACCCCGGCGTTGATGTCGATCACGTCGGCGTACGCCGGCCCGACGGCGAGCTTCTCCATGTAGAACACGGCGCTGGGGTCGAACATCGCACCCCGCTCGGAGACGGCGAGCACCGCCACCGCGTTCGGCATGCCCTTGCTCATCAGGGTGGTGCCGTCCACCGGGTCGACGGCGACGTCCACCTCCGGGCCCGTGCCGTCGCCGACGTGTTCGCCGTTGAAGAGCATCGGGGCGTTGTCCTTCTCGCCCTCGCCGATCACCACCACACCGCGCATCTGGATCGAGTTGATCAGCTTGCGCATCGCGTCGACCGCGGCCCCGTCGCCGCCCTCCTTGTCACCCCGACCGACCCACCGGCCGGCGGCCATCGCCGCGGCCTCGGTGACCCGGACCAGGTCGAGAGCAAGGTTTCGGTCGAGGTCCTGTGGGATCCGCGTCCTGGTGTTCGTCATGACGGCTACTCCTCCTCGCGACGGTGCGGGGACGACCGGTGGCGGGGAGGCCCCCACTGCCGGCTTTGTCGCTGATCCTCACACGATGGCCGACGGGGCGCTGGCGCGGGGCGGTGATGGGCCGGATACCGCCGGTCGGGCGGCTGCGAAGATAACGGGGTGGAACCCGCACAGCCAGCCGACGACGTACCCGCCGACAGCACGCCGCCCGACGGTCAGCCGCCGGCCGACGTCTCCGCCGGTCGCGGCGGTGAGCCCGCCGTGGCCGATCCGACCCCGCCGCCGCCGGCGGTGGCCCGCAAGTCCGAGCGGTCGCCGAAGGACATGGCGATCTCGCTGCTGGTGCTGCTCGTCCCGATCGCGCTCCTGCTGGCGTTCTACCGAGGCTTCCTCGGCGGCGACCAGGCCACGGCCGTCGATCCGGCGCCCGCGATCGAGCAGGCCCGGTCGGCGAACGTCTTCCCGGTGAGCCAGCCGCAGGGGCTCGGCTCCGACTGGACGACGGTCAGTGCCCGCTACCAGACCGTCGAGGACGGCGCGAACCTGCGACTCGGCTACGTCACCCCGGAGGGGCGGGGCGTCCAACTGCTGCAGAGCAGCGTCCCGGCGGACCGTCTGCTTCCCGCCGAGCTGACCGGTCAGGGCCAGCCGCAGGGCCCCACCGAGCTGGCCGGGCGCACCTGGCAGCTCTACACGGCCCGGGGAAACCAGCAGGCCCTGGTCCTGCTGGAGCCAAGCCGCACGGTGATCGTGGTCGGCGACGCCCGGGACAACGAACTCCGGGAACTGGCCGGCTCGCTGCGCTGACCGGACCCGGCGGTCGATGGCCCCGCTGCCGTCGAATCTGGGCAACCAGCCCGAAGGGTGATTGTCCGACGCGTCGACAGGGAACAAGGAAGGGGTGATCCGGGCGCGCTGCTCGGTCCGGATCGCGCGACGCAGCCGACGGTGCTGCTGCGTCGCCCGGTTTCCGGCGCCTTCCAGGCCGTCGGGTGACCCCCTTGGGAGACACATATGACTGTTCGACGACTCGGCGTCGGCCTGGTAGCCGCCGCTCTGATCACGCCCGCACTGGCCGCCTGCGCCAACGGAACCGGCACCGCCGGATCGACGCCGTCGGCGACGGCGCCCGGCACGGCGAGCGCATCCGGCACGGCGAGCCCGTCCGGCGCTCCGGTGGCGGGCGACGCCAAGCAGGCCCTGCTCGACTCCACCAAGGAAATCAGCAACGGGAACTTCCGGTTCACGCTCGCCGGCGCCGGTTCGACGGCGGAAGGGCTGGTGCACCAGCCGAGCCAGAGCGCGGCGCTGAAGATCGCCATCGGTGGTCCCTCGTCCGACCTGGCGATGAAGCTCGACGTGATCCACTACAAGCCGGACAGCTGGGTCAAGCTGGAGCTGACCGGCCCCACCGCCAACAGCCTGCCCGCCATCAAGCAGCTCAACCTCGGCAAGTACCAGCACCTGGACCAGAACCGGATCAAGGGCAACCGTAACCTCGGCTTCGACTTCGAGAAGGTCGACCCGGCCGGCAGCGCGGTGCTCACCCAGGGCATCACCGAGGTCCGCAGTACGGGCACCGGCACGTACGCCGGCACCATCGACGTCAGCAAGGCCGCCGAGGCGGGCTCGTTGAACGCCGCCACGATCGCCGCCTTGGGCACCCAGGCGAAGACCGTCCCGTTCACCGCGAAGGTGGACCCGCAGGGCCGGCTCAGTGAGCTGGTGCTGCAACTGCCGGCCTCCGGGCAGACCGCCGCCCAGGAGATCCGGATGACGTACTCCGACTACGGCGCCGCCACCGCTGCCCAGAAGCCGCTGGCGGACCAGGTCGTCGAAGCGCCGGCCGAGCTGTACAGCCTGTTCAACTGACGTACCGGGGTGGGGCGGCTCCAGCCGCCCCACCGGCGGTCGGTCAGGAAGCCGGCTCCTGCCGGGCGGCGTCGATCCGTGCCCGCGCGCCATCCAGCCAGCGTTGACAGATCACCGCGAGCGCCTCGCCGCGCTCCCAGAGCGCCAGCGACTCCTCCAGGGACGTGCCGCCGGCCTCCAGCCGCTCCACCACCGAGGCCAGCTCGGCGCGGGCCTGCTCGTAACTGAGCCGCTCGTCCGGCCCGGCCTTCGTGTCGTCAGTCATCGCGTTCATC
This sequence comes from Micromonospora sp. CPCC 205558, assembly GCF_036902955.1. Taxonomy (NCBI): domain Bacteria; kingdom Bacillati; phylum Actinomycetota; class Actinomycetes; order Micromonosporales; family Micromonosporaceae; genus Micromonospora; species Micromonospora sp. CPCC 205558. The sequence goes on along the minus strand of NZ_JBAKHR010000025.1, from coordinate 111,892 downwards.
TCAGCACACCACTTCCCGCCGCGCCGCGTCGCCACTCAGCCATCGACCGTGGCAGCCAATTCGCCGTCGGCCAGTCGTACCCGCAGCGGGTCGCCCTTGCCGACCTCCACCGCCGCGCGGACCACGTGGCCGTCCGCGCGCTGCACGATCGCGTACCCCCGGTCGAGGGTGGCGGCGGGGGAGAGGGCGCGCAGCCGCGCCACCGTGTGCCGCAGGTCGTCCTCGGCGGAGGCGAGCCGGTGCTCCAGGCAACGGCCGGCCCGCTGCCGCAACGCGGTCAGCTCGGTCGCCCGGTGCTCCACCATCACCTGGGGCCGGGCCAGCACCGGTCGGGACCGCAGCCCGTCGAGCCGGTGCGTCTCCCGGTCGACCAGGTTGCGCACCGCCCGTTCGAGGCGGTGTCGGGCCTGACCGATGAGGCGTACCTCCTCGGTGAGGTCGGGGGCGACCCGCTTGGCCGCGTCGGTCGGGGTGGAGGCGCGGACGTCGGCGACGTAGTCGATCAGTGGCGCGTCCGTCTCGTGGCCGATCGCGCTGACCACCGGCGTACGACAGCCGAACACCGCGCGGCAGAGCGCCTCGTCGGAGAAGGGCAGCAGGTCCTCGATGCCGCCGCCGCCCCGGGCGATGATGATCACGTCGATGCTCGGGTCGGCGTCCAGCACCTTGAGCGCGTCGACGATCTGCGGCACCGCGGACGGGCCCTGCACGGCCACGTTGACAGTCCGGAACTCGACCGCCGGCCAGCGCCGTCGGGCATTCGTCAGCACGTCCCGTTCCGCCGCCGAGGCGCGACCCGTGATGAGCCCGATCCGGCCGGGCAGGAACGGCAGTCGACGCTTGCGGGCGCGGTCGAAGAGCCCTTCGGCGGCGAGCAGCTTCTTGAGCTTCTCCAGCCGGGCCAGCAGCTCCCCGAGCCCCACCTGGCGAATCTCGTCGGCCCGCAGGCTCAGCGTGCCCCGGGCGGCGTAGAACTCCGGCTTGGCGTGCAGCACCACCCGGGCACCTTCGCGCAGCTCGGGTGCGCCGGCGTCCAGGACGTCCCGGTTGGTGGTGACGGTCAGGCTCAGGTCGGCCGACGGGTCACGCAGGGTGAGGAAGACCGTGCTGGCCCCGGGGCGGCGGCTGATCTGTGCCACCTGCCCGTCCACCCAGACCCAGCCCAGCTTGGCGATCCAGGCCCCGACCTTCTGGCTGACCACCCGTACCGGCCAGGGCTCCTCAGCGCTGCTGGCCCCGCCGCCCCCCGCTCGCGTCCCGTCTCCCATCCCGCCCACCCTACGGACCCTCCCACCCCCTCCCACCCCTCCCACCCCCCACCCCCTCCCCCACCCCCCACCTGGCCCGGCGATCATGAAGTTATTGCCCTCCGTGCCGGCGTGTCGGAGCAATAACTTCATGATCAACGCAGGGGATGGGTGGGGTTGTGGGTTGGGGCGGGGGGCCGGGGTGGGACGTACGATGGGGCGGTGACTGAGGCTCAGGCGACTCACCGGACCGGCAAGCGCGTGCTCCTGGCCAAGCCCCGCGGCTACTGCGCGGGTGTCGACCGCGCGGTGCAGACCGTGGAGGAGGCGCTGAAGCTCTACGGCGCCCCGATCTACGTGCGCAAGCAGATCGTGCACAACAAGCACGTGGTGCAGACCCTGGAGGCCCAGGGCGCGATCTTCGTGGAGGAGAACGAGGAGGTGCCGGAGGGCGCCACCGTCATCTTCTCCGCGCACGGTGTGGCGCCGGAGGTCTACGAGCAGGCCAAGGCGCGTTCGCTGAAGGCGATCGACGCGACCTGTCCGCTGGTCACCAAGGTGCACCACGAGGCGCGGCGCTTCGCGGCCGAGGACTACGACATCCTGCTCATCGGCCACGAGGGCCACGAAGAGGTCATCGGCACCGCCGGTGAGGCCCCCGCGCACATCCAGCTGGTGGACGGCCCGGACGACGCCGACAAGATCACCGTACGCGATCCGGAGAAGGTGGTCTGGCTCTCCCAGACCACGCTCTCGGTCGACGAGACGCTGGAGACGGTGGCCCGGCTCAAGCAGCGGCTGCCGCTGTTGCAGTCCCCGCCCAGCGACGACATCTGCTACGCCACCTCCAACCGCCAGCACGTGGTCAAGGAGATCGCCGCCGACTGTGACGTGGTGATCGTCGTCGGCTCGACCAACTCCTCCAACTCGGTCCGCCTGGTCGAGGTCGCCCTGGACGCCGGCGCCCGCGCCGGTCACCTGGTCGACTTCGCGCACGAGATCGACGACGCCTGGCTGGAGGGTGCCACCACGGTCGGTCTGACCTCGGGCGCCAGCGTCCCGGACGACCTGGTCCAGGAGGTGCTGGTCCACCTCGCCGCGCGTGGCTTCGCCGACGTCGAGGAGATCACCACCGCCAACGAGCGGCTCACGTTCTCGCTTCCGCAGGAGCTGAAGCGGGACATGAAGGCCGCTGCGGCGCGCGGCTGAGCACGGGAACGAACACGGGTCGGCGTACGTCAGATTCGGCATGAGGACTCTTCGGCTCGCCGTCCCCGCGCTGGCCGTCTGCGTGGCGCTGAGCGCCTGCGGCAGCCAGGGCGGCGCGGGCGGCACACCCACCCCCACCCCGACGGGAGCACAGCCGGTGACCAGCCAGCCCACGCCCGACCCGACCACTTCGCCGGCGACGGTCACCCCCACCACTCGACCCGGGGTGAAGACCCCGAAACCGGGCGGCCCGAGCACGCCACCGGGCGTCGGGGCCACCACCCTGAGCGGCACGGTGCAGGGCGGCGTGGAGCCCGGCTGCGTACTGCTCGACGGTTACCTGCTGCTCGGCGGCCCGCGTGAGGTGCTGACGCCGGGCACGCGGGTCGAGGTCACCGGTCGGGTGGAGCCCGGCATGATGACCACCTGCCAGCAGGGCACCCCGTTCGTCGTCACGGCCGCCCAACGGTCCTGACCACTCGCCAGCACCGTCACTACTGGTCAGTCCCTTGTGACCGCTGCAAAATGCAGTGTCACATGGCTGGTGATCGGGTCGGGACCTCGCCATCGGCGGGATCGGCCAGCTCGGGTGCCTGCGGCTGCCGGGGCGTCAACTCGACCTGGGCCGGCGTGGCCAACTCGTCGTCCGAGACGCCCAACTCGGCGAGCTTGCGGGCGCTGACCAACACCCGGGCCTCCAACGAGCCGACCGCCCGGTTGTAGGCGGTCACCGCACCGGCCAGCGAGGACCCGAGCTTGCCCACGTGGTCGCCCAGGGTGGAGAGCCGCCCGTACAGCTCCCGGGCGAGGGTGTGCACCGCGAGCGCGTTGCGGGCCAGTGCCTCCTGCCGCCAGGAGTAGGCGACCGTGCGGAGCAGGGCGACCAACGTGGCCGGCGTGGCGAGCACCACGTTGCGGGTGAAGGCGTGCTCCAGCAGCGTCGGGTCTCGTTGGAGCGCGACGTCGAGGAACGGGTCGGCGGGGACGAACAGCACCACGAACTCGGGTGAGCTGTCGAACGCCGACCAGTACGACTTGGCGGCCAACGCGTCCACGTGCCCCCGCAGGTGCCGCGCGTGCGCGTCGAGGTGGGTGTCCCGGCCCCGCTCGTCGCGGGCCTCCATGGCGGTCAGGTACGCGTCGAACGGGGCCTTCGCGTCCACCACCACCGAGCGACCGCCGTGCAGTCGGACCACCAGATCCGGCCGGACGACCTGTTGATCGGTGGCGGCGGTGACCTGCTCGGCGAAGTCGCAGTGCTCCAGCATGCCGGCCGCCTCGACGATCCGGCGCAGCTGGTGTTCGCCCCAGCGGCCCCGCACCTGTGGTGCGCGCAGCGCCGCCACCAGTTGCTTCGTCTCGGTGCGCAGCTCACCGGAGACCGCGGTCATCGAGCGGACCTGCTCCCGCAGCTCGGCGTACGCGTCGACGCGGTCGTGCTCCAGCTCGGCCACCCGCTGCTCGTAGCGGCGCAGGGTGTCGTGCAGCGGCGCGACCGCTCGGGCCACCGCCTCCTGGGACTGCGCGGTGGCCTCGTAGCTCAACGCCCGCATGGACTGCTCCAGCCGGCCCTCGCCCTCCCGGGTGGCGGCCAGGGTGGCGTCCAGGCGGGCGATGTCGGCCGCCGAGCGGGACCGCGCCGCGAGCCAGCCCACCGCCCCGCCGGCGCCGAGGCACACGACCACCAGGAGCAGCGTCGAGACGTCCATCACCGGAGCTTGCCAGACGGATACGACGTGACACCCGGGGGTACGTTCGATGACATGGAACTTGTGCTCTGCCTCGCCGTCGTGCTGGTCGGCGCGTTGGGTGCCGCCGCGCTCATCCGCGCCCAGGCCGGTGCCCGTCGGCGCACCGAGCTCGGCGACGCCCGCGCGGAGGCGCAGCGGTGGTACGAGCGCCTCGGCGGCCAGTTGATGAACCTCCACGGCGACGAACCGGCGGTACGCCAGGCGTTGGCCGACGCCGGTGAGCGGTACAACGCGGCGGGCTCCCAACTGGAGCAGGCGTCCACGCCGCACCAGTTCGCGCTGGCCCGGGAGACCGCGCTGGAGGGGTTGGCGTACATCCGGGCGGCGCGCACGGCGCTGGGCATCGATCCGGGCCCCGAGCTGCCGACCCTGGCCGCCGCCCGCGGCGTGGGGCAGCTCACCAAGGAACGCGAGGTCGATGTGCAGGGGCAGACCTTCCGGGCCGGGCCGCAGCCCGGTCGGGAGACGCCCTACTACTACCCCGGTGGGCGTTATCAGGGTCGACCGGTGCCCGCCGGCTGGTATTCGACGCCGTGGTGGAAGACGGCGCTGGGTGCCGGCGCCGGCGTGCTCGGCGGCATCCTGATCGCCGACGCGCTCTTCTCGCCCGCCTTCGCCGACCCCGGGTACGGCTACGACGCCGGCTACCAGGAGGGCTTCGGTGACGGCTTCGACCAGGGCGACGGCGGCGGCGACGGCGGCGACTTCGGCGGTGGCGACCAGGGTGGGGACTTCGGCGGCGGCGACTACGCCGGTGGCGACTTCGGTGGCGGCGACTTCGGTGGCTTCGGCGGCGGGGATTTCGGTGGCGGCGACTTCTGAGCGCCGTTGAGTGACAGTGCGAACGAAACAGGCCCCAGTCACCACGACCGGGGCCTGTTTCGCATTTCGCTGATCAGCCGGTGTTGCGCATCCCGGCGGCGATGCCGTTCACCGTGGTGAGCAGCGCGCGTTCCAGGGCTGTGCCGTCGCTCGGTGCGCGTCGGCCGCCCGGGGCGGTGGCGATCGCCCGCCCGGCGGCGCCCGACTCCCGGTACTGCCGCAGCAGCGCCACCTGGAGGTGGTGCAGCGGCTCCAGGTAGGTGTCGCGGACGGCCAGGGTGCGCTGGAGCACCGGCGAGTTTTCCAGCAGGGCCGGTGAGGCGGTGACCGCCAGCACCTCCCGCTTGGTCAGCTCGTACTCCCGCTCGATCTGCTCGAAGATCGGGTGCAGCTTCTTCGGCACCAGCGTCTCGACGTACCGGCGGGCGATGCTGAGGTCGGTCTTGGTCAGCATCATCTCGACGTTCGACAGGAACGTGCGGAAGAAGTGCCAGTTGCGGTGCATCTCGGCCAGCACGTCCGCCAGACCCGCCTCGCGGGCGGCGGCCAGCCCGGAGCCGACGCCGAACCATCCCGGCACGATCTGCCGGGTCTGCGTCCAGCCGAACACCCACGGAATGGCCCGCAGCCCGGACAGCCCCGCGCCGGTGTTCGGGCGCTTCGCCGGTCGGGAGCCGATGTTCAACGCGCCGAGCAGTTCGGTGGGGGTGGACGCCCAGAAGTACGCCGGCAGGTCCGGGTCCTCGACGAGCGACCGGTAGGACCGGAACGCCGACTCGGAGACCACGTCCATCGTCGCGTCCCAGCGCTCCAACATCTCTGCCGGCTGTCGGGGTGCGGTGTGCAGCAGGGTCGCCTGGAGCACCGCGGCGAGGGTGAGCTCCAGGTTCTCCCGGGCCAGTGAGGGCAGGGTGTACTTGTCGGAGATCACCTCGCCCTGCTCGGTCACCTTGATCGCACCGTCCATCGTGCCGTACGGCTGCGCCAGGATCGCCTCGTGCGTCGGCCCGCCGCCGCGCCCGACCGTGCCACCCCGACCGTGGAACAGCCGCAGGTGCACACCGTGCCGGGCGGCCACGTCGCGCAGCGCGCGCTGCGCCCGGTGGATCGACCACTGGCTGGTGGTGATCCCGGCCTCCTTGTTCGAGTCGGAGTAGCCGAGCATGACCTCCTGCACGTCGCCGCGCGCGGTCACCAGCGCCCGGTACGCGGGCAGCGACAGCAACTCGTCGAGGAGTTCGCCGCCGGCGTTCAGCTCGGCCGGGGTCTCCAGGAGCGGCACGAACCCGATCCTGGCCCGCCCGCTGTGCACGTCCACCAGGCCGGCCTCGCGGGCCAGCACCACGGCGGCCAGCACGTCGTCGACACCAAGGGTCATCGAGATGATGTACGACTCGATCACCTCGCCGCCGAACCGGTCCTGCGCCTCCCGGATGGTGCCGAACACGTCGAACGTCTTGCGGGCGGGTTCGGACAGCGCCGTGTCGAGGGTGGACAGCGGCCGGCGGCCGGTCAGCTCGTCCGCGAGGAGTTTGGTGCGTTCCAGCCGAGTCAGGGCCGGGTAGTCGGAGACCTCGCCGACCGCCTCGTAGAGCTGCGCGAGCACCGCGTGGTGCGCCTCGGCGTGTTCCCGGACGTCCATGGTGGCCAGGTGCAGGCCGAACGCGGAGACCGTACGGATGGTGGAGGCCAGCCGGCCGACCGCGGTGAGCTGCCCGGAGTTGCGGGCCAGCGAGGCGCGCAACAGGTCCAGGTCGGCGATCAGCTCGGCGGAGCCCCGGTAGTCCCGGCCGGGCACGTGCGCGGTGCCCTGGCGCAACCTCAGCCTGGTGTTGGCGAGCTTCGCCTTCACGCAGCGTGCCTTGAGTCGGTACGGCTCCTCCGCGTTGACCCGGCGGAAGCGCTGCGCCACCTCGGGCAGTGCGTCCAGGTCGGCGGCGAGGCTGGCGGAGAGGTCGAGCGACACCCCGCGCAGTCGGCGGGACACCGAGACCTCGTTGATCAGGTGGTCCATCGCCTTCTCGGTGGCCGCGATGCCGTGCTCGTGCTGGATGGTCAGCACCTCGCGGGTGACCGCCGGGGTGACGAACGGGTTGCCGTCGCGGTCACCGCCGATCCAGGTGCCGAAGCTCAACGGCCGGGCCGTCGGTGAGGTCTCCACGCCGAGCGTGCGCAACGTGTCGGCCAGGTCGTCGAGCACCTGCGGGGCGGCCTCGGCGTACAGGTCGCGCAGGTAGTAGATCGCGTTGCGGGCCTCGTCGGTCGGGTCCGGCCGGTCGAGCCGCAGCTCGTCGGTCTGCCACATCAGGTCCAGCAACTCGGCCAGCCGGCGGTTGGCCGGGCCCTCGTCGCTGGCGCCGTAGAGGATGGCGTTGGCGGTCTCGGTGTCCAACTCGTCGGCGATAGCCCGCAGCTTGGACAGGATCGAGCGGCGGGCCGCCTCGGTCGGGTGCGCGGTGAAGACCGGTCGTACCGCCAGCCGGCGAGCGGCGTTGGCGATCTCCTCGGCCGGCACCCCGCGCTCGGCGATCATCTTGGCGGCCTGGTCCAGCCAGCCGCCCTGCACCGCGCGACGGCGGCGCAGATCCCGGGCACGGTGCACCTGCTCGGTGATGTTGGCCAGGTGGAAGTAGGTGGAGAAGGCGCGGGCCAGCTTGGTGCCGGTGGTCACGTCGAGCCCGCCGAGGCGCTGGGCGGCCGCCGGGGCGTCGGAGCGGACCTGGGCGCGGATCTCTTCGACGAGGTCGAGCAGCGGGCGACCCTCCTGGCGGGCCAGGGTCTGGCCGAGCAGGGTGCCGAGTCGGCGGATGTCAGCGCGCAGTGCGGCGTCCGGGCCGTCGTGGTCGTGCTGGTCGGTCACGATGCGCTCCCTTGCGTGGATACGAAGGACAGCGCTGTCCGACTTACTGGATGGTATCCGCGCGCAGGGGATGTCTGGAGGGCCCCCTGGTGATCCACTGCCTCCGGGAGGGGGTTTTCCGGCGTGATCTCAACCACCGTGGCGGCCCGGTCAGGGGTCGGAGCGGGTCGTCCCGGGGGCGGAGGTGGCGGCCCGGCGACCACGGACCAGGCTCGCGCTGACCAGGCCGAGCCCGCCGAGCACCGCCCAGATCCCGAGGGCGATCGCCGGCCAGCCGGCCGATCGCCAGTCGAAGTACACAGCGGCCTTGGTCAGATCGTTGGCGAGCCCGGGGATGTTCCACCGGTGCATGCCGCGCAGCACCCCGGGCAGGAACTCAGGCGCGTAGATGCCGCCGGAGCCGGGGTTGCCGAGCACCACCAGCAGCAGGATGACCAGCGCGGTGCCCGCGACGCCCAGCCAGCCCTGGATGGCGCTGGCGAACATCGCGGCGGCGAAGACGGCCAGTGCGCCGATGGCGGCGATCGTCGGGACGTCGTGGTGCCAGATGTCCAGCACGGGTCCGACCACGACCGCGCCGGCGATGCCGAGCAGCACGCTGTAGACGGCCAGGGCGGCGATGCGCAGTCCGGCCCTTCGGCCCGTACGGGGGGTGGTACCGGCGGATATCCCCAGCACGGTCGAGGCGAGGTAACCGCCGAGCACGTACCCGACGTTCAGGTAGAAGGGCACCACCCCACGCGGGTCGGCCGAGGTGGCCGGCACCTTGTCGACGACCTGCAGTGGGGTGTCGGTGCGGGTGGCGGCGGTGGTGAGCACCTCCTTGATCGCGCTGGTCGCGGACGGGCCGGAGGCGCTCGCCACGGTGAGGAGCAGCCCGTTGTCGGGTCCGGTGCTGAGCACGGCGTACACCGCGCGGCTGAGCAGCCCGTGCTCGGCGGCGCTTTCGTCGTCGTACTCGACGGGTTTGAGGATGGTGGTCTGGCCTCGGATGGCGGTGAGCGTCGCCTGGGCGCGCTGGTCGGCGGAGACGACGCCGATCGGCAGATCGTGGGGTGTGGGCTGGTGCAACGCGCCGACGTAGGCCGCGATGAACGCCGTGGCCAGCACGAAGGTGCCGATGAGCAGGCCGATGCTGCGCGGCGCCCAGTCACGGACTGTGCCGCGCGATTCGTTGTCCACCTTGTCAGACTATGACCCGTTTTGCGGACCACAGGGCGAACCAGTTGGCCGGGTGGCTGTGCAGCAACACCGCCCGGCCGGACACCTCGTACGGGGCCCGACCGGCAAGATCGCGCAACATCCAGGATGTAGTGGCATCGGTGCGCCGTTGAGGCCACTACATCCTGGTTCGAGCACGATCTTGGCGCGGGGCAGCGGGGGGTGCGGCGCGCGCGGCGCGGACCTGTGCGGAAGGGGGTGTCTGTCGGTCGACGGGGATAGGCTGGCTGTCGTGCACCCCCCGTCCGGCTGGACGAGGGGCCGCCGTCGTGTGCGTCGACTCCCCTGGAAGTGATCACATGCTCACCGGTCTGTTCACCGCCGCACTGGCCGACCCCGCGCTGGCCCGGGCGCGTGACCTCGCGCGCTCCGGCGCCGCCCAGGTCGACGGCCTCGACATCACCGCCCCGGCGGCGCTGCGCCCGTTCGCCGTCGCGGCGGTCGCGGCGGACAACGACGGGGCCGGGCGACCGGTACTGGCAGTGACCGCCACCACCCGGGAGGCCGACGACCTGGCCGCCGCGCTGGGCGGGTTGCTGCCGGCCGAGCAGGTCGTGGTCTTCCCCTCCTGGGAGACGCTGCCGCACGAGCGGTTGTCCCCACGCTCGGACACGGTGGGCCGGCGGCTGGCCGTGCTGCGCCGGCTGGCGCACCCGGAGGCGACCGACGCGCACGGCGGCACCGGTCCGCTGCGCGTGGTCGTGGCCCCGGTCCGTTCGCTGCTCCAGCCTCAGCTGAAGGGGCTCGGTGATCTGGAGCCGGTGCAGCTCGCCGCCGGCGAGGAGGCGGACCTGGAGGAGGTCGCCCGCCGGCTGATCGACATGGCGTACGCCCGGGTCGACCTGGTCACCAAGCGGGGCGAGTTCGCCGTGCGCGGTGGCATCCTGGACGTCTTCCCACCTACCGACGAGCACCCGTCCCGGGTCGAGTTCTGGGGCGATGAGGTGGAGGAGATCCGCACCTTCGCCGTCGCCGACCAGCGGACCATCGAGCAGGTTCCGCTGCTCTGGGCGCCGCCCTGTCGGGAGTTGCTGCTCACCCCGTCGGTCCGCGAGCGGGCCGCCGCGCTCGCCGAGCAGCACCCCGAGCTGGCCGAGATCCTCGACAGGCTGGCCGAGGGCATCCCGGTGGAGGGGATGGAGTCGCTGGCTCCGGTGCTGGTCGGCCCCGACTCGCTGGAGCTGCTGCTGGACGCCATGCCGGCCGGCACCCACGTGCTGCTCTGCGACCCGGAGCGGATCCGCACGAGGGCGCACGACCTGGTGCGTACCTCGGAGGAGTTCCTGCAGGCCAGCTGGGCCGCCGCCGCGGTCGGCGGCCAGGCCCCGGTGGACGTCGGCGCCGCCGCGTTCCGCACCCTCGGCGAGGTACGCGCCGCCGCGGGCAAGCTCGGCCAGCCGTGGTGGACGCTGTCCCCGTTCGGCCTGGTAGAAGCGGAGACGGCCGAGACGCGGCAGCCCTGGGAAGATGCCCCGGAGCAGGCCGCCGTCACTCCGGACGACGCCATCGCGGTGACCCTGTCCGCCCAGCCCGCGCCGCTCTATCACGGCGAGACCTCGCGGGTCGTCGAGGACCTCAAGCGCTGGGCCGGCGAGGGCTGGTCGATCGCGCTGGTCTTCGAGGGGCACGGCCCCGCCCAGCGGGCGGTGGAGGTGCTGCGCGACGCCGGCCTGGGTGCCCGGTTGGTCGAGGAGGTGCCGACCGCGCCCGTCCCCGGCGAACTGGTGGTCACCTGTGGTGCGCTGAGCAGCGGGTTCGTCGACGAGGCGTCCCGCTTCGTGCTGCTCACCGGCAATGACGTGACAGGTGGTCGGGGCACCTCGACGCGGGACATGCGCAAGATGCCGAGCCGGCGACGCAACACGATCGACCCGCTCGAGCTCAAGGCCGGCGACTTCGTGGTGCACGAGCAGCACGGCATCGGCCGCTACGTCGAGCTGGTGCAGCGCACCGTCAACGGCGCCAGCCGCGAGTACCTGGTCATCGAGTACGCGGCCAGCAAGCGGGGCCAGCCCGGCGACCGGTTGTTCGTTCCGACCGACCAGCTCGACCAGCTCTCCCGCTACGTCGGCGGCGAGCAGCCGACCCTGCACAAGATGGGCGGATCGGACTGGCAGAAGTCCAAGGCCCGGGCTCGCAAGGCGGTCAAGGAGATCGCCGCGCAGCTCATCCAGCTCTACGCCGCCCGAAAGGCGTCCAAGGGTCACTCGTTCGGCCCGGACACGCCGTGGCAGCGGGAGTTGGAGGACGCCTTCCCCTGGCAGGAGACGCCCGACCAGCTCGCCGCGATCGACGAGGTCAAGCGGGACATGGAGCAGACCGTCCCGATGGACCGGCTGATCTGCGGTGACGTCGGCTACGGCAAGACCGAGATCGCGGTCCGGGCGGCGTTCAAGGCGGTGCAGGACGGTAAGCAGGTGGCGGTGCTGGTGCCGACCACGCTGCTGGTGCAGCAGCACTACAACACGTTCGCCGAGCGGATGAGCCAGTTCCCGGTCCAGATCCGGCAGCTGTCGCGGTTCCAGACGGCGAAGGAGACCGAGCGGACGTTGGAGATGGTCGCCGACGGCACCGTCGACATCGTCATCGGCACCCACCGGCTGTTGCAGACGGCGACCCGGTTCAAGCAGCTCGGTCTGGTGATCGTCGACGAGGAGCAGCGCTTCGGTGTCGAGCACAAGGAGCACCTGAAGACGCTGCGCGCGTCGGTCGACGTGCTCAGCATGTCGGCCACGCCGATCCCGCGCACCCTGGAGATGGCGATCACCGGCATCCGGGAGATGTCCACCATCGCCACCCCACCGGAGGAGCGGCACCCGGTGCTCACCTTCGTCGGCGCGCAGGACGACCGGCAGGTGGCCGCGTCCATCCATCGTGAGCTGCTCCGCGACGGGCAGGTCTTCTACCTGCACAACCGCGTCGAGTCGATCGACCGGGCAGCACGGCGGCTGCGGGAGTTGGTGCCCGAGGCACGGGTTGCGGTGGCGCACGGCCAGATGACCGAGGACGCCCTGGAAAAGGTCATGGTCGGCTTCTGGGAGAAGGAGTTCGACGTCCTGGTCTGCACCACGATCGTCGAGTCGGGCATTGACATTCCGAACGCCAACACCCTGATCGTGGAGCGGGCCGACCTGCTCGGCCTGGCCCAGCTGCACCAGATCCGGGGGCGGGTCGGCCGGGGCCGGGAGCGGGCGTACGCCTACTTCCTCTACCCGCCGGAGAAGCCGCTCACCGAGCACGCCCACGAGCGGTTGGCGACCATCGCCCAGCACACCGAGTTGGGCGCCGGCATGTACGTGGCCATGAAGGACCTGGAGATCCGGGGCGCCGGCAACCTGCTCGGTGGCGAGCAGTCCGGGCACATCGAGGGCGTCGGCTTCGACCTGTACGTGCGGATGGTCGGCGAGGCGGTCTCCGCGTTCAAGGGTGAGCGCACGGAGGAGGAGACCGACGTCAAGATCGACCTGCCGGTCGACGCGCACCTGCCACACGACTACGTGAGCGTGGAGCGGCTGCGCCTGGAGATGTACCGGAAGCTCGCCGAGGCGCGCGACGAGGAGCGGCTGGGCGAGGTGATCGCCGAGATGACCGACCGGTACGGCGAGCCGCCGGCTCCGGTGCAGAACCTGGTTGAGGTGGCCCGGTTCCGCCTGTTGGCCCGCCGCTACGGCCTGACCGACGTGTCCATGCAGGGCAAGCACGTCCGGTTCGGCCCGCTGCCCCTACCGGACTCGAAGCAGTTGCGGCTCAAGCGCTACCACCCGGATGCCGTCTACAAGCAGGCCACCGACCAGGTCAGCGTGCCCCGACCGACCACCCGTCGGATCGGCGGCGAGCCGCTGCGTGACCAGGCGCTGCTGCAGTGGTGTGCGCAGCTGCTCTCCGATGTGCTCGGTGCTCCCGCCCCACTCGCCGTCGCGGCGGGTTGAGGCGGGTTCGCGGTGCGGTGGGGGCCGTCACAGCCTGGGGGAGGGCATGAGAGAGTGACGGGTATGCGTGCTCGCCGTGTGATCGCCGCCGCCAGCGTCGCGGCCCTGGGTGTCCTCTCCCTCGCTGCCTGCGGCAAGTCCGCACCGAACATCGCCGCGTATGTCGGTGACACCACCTACTCGGTGACCCGGGTCGACGGGATCTACGAGGAGGTGCAGGCGAAGTACGGCGAGGCGATCCGGCAGCGAGCCGCTCAGGGGGGTGCGACGCCGGCGCCGGAGGAGTTGCGCTCCAAGGTCACCCGTCAGGACGTGGTCGATCTGCTGGTCAGCCTGGATCTGGGTAAGCGGGTGGCGGCGGCGAAGAACCTTCAGGTGCCTGACGAGATCAGCCCGCAGCAGCTCGAGCAGAGCCTGGAGGTGCCGGCAAGCACCGAGTACGTCAAGCTCTGGGGCGAGTGGATCGACCTGCTCCAGGTGCTCAACCAGCAGCTCCCGCCGGCCGAGTTGAGCGACGAGTCGCTGCTGGCCGTCTACGACGCGCTGACCAAGACCGGGGCGATCGACGGCGGGATGTCCGTGGCCGACGTCCGCCAGGCGTTCGGTGACGGCGGTTTCGTCCGCAGCGCCACCGCGTTGAGCGCCGCGCTGGAGGAGGAAGCGGGCCGGGTCCACGTCTCGATCAACCCGCGTTTCCGGAATGTCGGGGTGCCGTCGACGGTGAACAAGGGTCAGATGCCGATCTTCTACTCGCTGCCGTACATCAACGAGGCCGGTCCGGTCACTGACATCTCCACCCTGGAGCCGCTGCCGTCGAGCGACGCCCCGAGTGCCGGGGGCCCGGCGCCGGACGAGGGCACGGCAAGCTGAGCATGACCGCACGGATCGTCCTCCTGGTCACCTCACCCCGGTTGCCCGCCGGCCTGTTGACCTCCGCAGCCTGGGACGTCGTACGCCAGCACCCGGTGCTGACCGGCGCGGACAGTGAGTTGGTGACTGCCGTGCGCCAGGCGGGCGCCGAGGTCACGGTGGTGGACGGCCCGGCGACGCAGCCGTTGCTGGACGCGGTGGCGGCGCATGGCACTGTGGTGTGGCTGGCCGGCCCGGCGGGTGACGAGGCGCTGGCCCGGGAGTTGGGTCTGCGGCTGGCCCGGCAGCCGGGGTTGGCCGAGATGGAGCTGATGTACGGCTCGTGGGACCCGCCGGGTGCCCGGCTGCTCGACGCGGTGGCCGTGCTGGATCGACTGGCCTCGCCGGGTGGCGACCCGTGGAAGCGGGCGCAGACGCACCGCAGCCTCGCCGGTTACCTGCTGGAGGAGAGCTACGAGGCGTACGACGCGATCAGCGCCGACGACACCGACGCGTTGCGCGAGGAGTTGGGCGACGTGTTGTTGCAGGTGGTCCTGCACGCGCGGCTCGCCGAGGAGTTGCCCGAGGACGAGCGGTGGACCATCGACGACGTGGCCGGTGGCCTGGTCGACAAGATGATCCGGCGTAATCCGCACGTGTTCGCCGGTGCCGAGGTGGGCACCCTGGACGAGATCACCGAGAATTGGGAGCGGATCAAGCGCGCGGAGAAGGCGCGGCACTCGGTGCTGGACGGCGTGGCCCTGAGTCAGCCCGCGCTGGCCCTGGCGGCGCAGATCCTGGACCGCGCCGCCCGCCGGGGCGTCGAGGTGCCGCTGCCGCTGCCCGACGCCCAGCCGGACGCCGAAGCGAGGTTGGGTGCCAGCCTGCTGGCAGCGGTAGCCGCAGCCCGCGAGGCCGGCCTGGACCCCGAAGCAGCCCTCCGCCGCACCACCCTGACCCAAGCCCAAAGAATCCGCCAAGCCGAACCTCCACCCCCACCCCCAGACCCGCGTTGATCATGAAGTTATTGCCCTGACACGCCGAGGCGGATGGCAATAACTTCATGATCGACCGGGGCAACTTCATGATCGACCGGGACGGGCGGAACCGGCCGACCACGGCGGGGTGGTCGGTAGGGTGGGCGGGTGGAAGCGTTTGGGGTGCTGGCTGAGCGGGTTGTCGAAGCGCTGTTGGAGTCGCGGCCGGGGGTTGCCACCGCTGCCGGGGACCACCGGTTCGATGATCGGCTGCCGGACCTGTCCGCCGACGCGCTGGCCGCCGATCGGGCGATGCTCTCCGACGCGGCCAACGCGCTGTCCGAACTGGACCCGGACTCACTCGACGTCGACGAGCAGGTCGACCACGCGCTGCTCACCTCATACGTGGATCGGGAGCTGTTCGAGCTGACCGAGATCCGGTCGCACGAGTGGGATCCGCTGTCGCACAACCCCGGCCCGCTGCTGCACCCGTTGCTGGCCCGCCCGTACGCCCCCGCGGAGGTGCGGCTTACCCAACTGGCCGGCCGGCTCGCCGCCGTACCGGACGCCCTCGCCACCGCCCGCGCGACGCTGCGCGACATGCCGCGGATCCACGCGGAGACGGCGGTCGGGCAGTTCACCGGCACGGCCGCGCTGATCCGCGACGAGCTGCCGGCGTTGCTCGCCCAGGCGCCGAGTCATCTCGACCGGGTCGAGCCGGCGGCCACCGCCGCGATCGCCGCGCTGGACGAGTTCGTCGCCTGGCTGCGCGTCGGCCTGGCCGCCGACGCCGGCCCCGGCCGCGACCCACGACTGGGTCGGCGTCGCTGGGAGGCCCGGCTCTGGCACACCCTCGACACCGAGCTGGGCGCCGCCGAGATCCAGCGGCGCGCCTGGGCCAACCTGGACCGGGTCACCGCCGAGATCCGTGAGGCGGCCGTCGAGCTGGTCGGTGGCCCGGCCGACGACGCGTCCGTACGTCGGGCGCTGGACCTGCTCGCCGCCGAGCACCCGAACGACGCGACGATCGTCGAGCTGGCCGGGGTGACCCTGGACGAGGCGACCGACTTCGTCCGCGCACACGACCTGGTCACCCTGGTCGACGACCGGTGCGTGATCCAGGAGATGCCGGAGTTCGCCCGGGGGGTCGCGGTGGCGTACTGCGACGCGCCCGGCCCGCTGGAGACCGCCGTCCTGCCGACCTTCTACTGCATCGCGCCCACCCCGTCGGACTGGCCGGCACAGCGGGTCGAGTCGTTCTACCGCGAATACAACGACCACATGATCCGCAACCTGACGGTGCACGAGGCGATGCCGGGGCACTTCCTCCAGCTCGCCCACGCCCGGCGCTACGTCGGCGGCACGCGGGTCCGCGCGCTGGCCGAGTCCGGCCCGTTCATCGAGGGCTGGGCGGTCTACGCGGAGGAGATGATGACAGGGCTGGGCTTCGGCGGTCTGCCGGTGCGGTTGCAGCAACTCAAGATGCAACTACGGATGACCATCAACGCGCTGCTCGACCAGTTGGTGCACGCCGAGGAGCTGCCCGAGGCCGAGGCGATGGCGTTGATGACCGGGCGCGGCTTCCAGGAGGAGGGCGAGGCGGCCGGCAAGTGGCGGCGCGCGCAACTCACCTCCACCCAGCTCTCCACCTACTTCGTCGGCTACAGCGAGGTGGCCGACATCGCCGCCGCCCGCCCGGACGGGGTGTCGGTCCGCGACTGGCACGACGCGATGCTCGCCCACGACTGCCCGCCCCCGCGCCACCTGCGCACCCTGCTCGGTCTCTGAGAACGCGCCGCGGGGGCGGCGGGGTCGGTCAGGAGCCGCTGGGGCGACGGTCGACGACGCCGGCGCCGGCGGGCGGGTCGAAGGCGCCCTCGTCCACCGTCGCGGAGTAGCCGCTCAGTGCCAGCTCCATCGGTTTGCCGTCGACCGGGCCGGTGAAGCTGCCGAGCACGCCCTCGGTGGTCACGCAGGCGGTGAAGTCCCCCGACGAGCTCTCCACCGCCACGCAGGCGGCGTGGTGCCCGGCGACGGTGGTGTCGCTCTGCTTGATGACCGCCTGCGGGTCGAGCGCGGCGGAGGTGAGCAGCCCGACCACCACCGGCGGCGTGACGAGGCCCTGCCGGTTGGCCTCGCTGAACAGCGTCACGGTGGGCTTGCTGCCCGGGGTGGGCGGGACGTTCAGCGTGCACTCCGGGCGGGCGCCGGCTGTCGTGCACCGGGTGATGGCTTCCGGGGTGACGGTGAGTTGCCCGCCGGGGTAGGTGTACGTGGATCGCGTCGGGTCCTGGGCCTGCACGATCGCGGCGCGCTGGCCGCCGGGCAGCTGGTACTCGGCCGAGTAGGTCAACTCCAGTGCCCGGTCGAGCCGGGCGGCGAGGTCGTTGACGAGTTCCGAGCGGCCCATGGCGACTCCGGCGTCCTCGAATGTCTGACAGCCGGTGACCGTGAGCGACGCGATGACCGACACGGCGAGCATGCGGAGGGTGGTCGAGGCGGCGGGCATGGCGACAAGCCTGGTGGATTTGGTCCGTGCAGCGCAAACCCGTTGCCGGTTGAGGCCCGGAAATCCGGGAATGTCCGTCGGCGCGGGGCGACCGGGGTGCGCGGGCGACGCCGTGCCCGTTCGCGCCGCCCGATACGCTGCGTTCAACACCTGCCTCAGCCGCACCGTCGCGGCCCACCCACGGACCGGATCACAACAACGAGGAGCGACTTAGTGGCAACCATCGAGGGAATCGTCGCCCGGGAGATTCTCGACTCGCGGGGCAACCCGACTGTCGAGGTCGAGGTCGGTCTGGACGACGGCACGGTGGCCCGCGCCGCCGTCCCGTCCGGCGCCTCCACCGGCGCCTTCGAGGCGATCGAGCTGCGCGACGGTGACGCCGACCGCTACCAGGGCAAGGGCGTGGAGAAGGCGGTCTCCAACGTCGAAGACAAGATCGTCGACCAGATCATCGGGTACGAGGCCAGCGAGCAGCGGCTGATCGACCAGAAGATGCTCGACATCGACGGCACCGACAGCAAGTCGGAGCTGGGCGCGAACGCCATCCTCGGGGTCTCCCTGGCGGTGGCGAAGGCCGCTGCCGGCAGCGCCGAGCTGAGCCTCTTCCGCTACCTGGGCGGCCCGAACGCGCACCTCCTGCCCGTGCCGATGATGAACATCCTCAACGGTGGCGCACACGCCGACTCGAACGTCGACATCCAGGAGTTCATGATCGCGCCGATCGGCGCGCCCACGTTCCGTGAGGCGCTGCGCTCGGGCGCGGAGGTCTACCACGCGCTGAAGTCGGTGCTGAAGAAGAAGGGCCTGTCCACCGGGCTCGGCGACGAGGGTGGCTTCGCGCCGAACCTGCCCACGAACGCGGCGGCCCTGGACCTGATCGCCGAAGCGGTCGAGAAGGCCGGTTACCGGCTCGGCACCGACATCGTGTTCGCGCTCGACGTGGCGGCCACGGAGTTCTTCGACAACGGCACCTACACGTTCGAGGGTGCCGCGAAGTCCGCCGAGGAGATGAGCACCTACTACACGAAGCTGGCCGACGAGTACCCGATCGTGTCGATCGAGGACCCGCTGGCGGAGGACGACTGGAGCGGTTGGCAGACGCTGACCGCCTCGATCGGCGACCGGGTGCAGATCGTCGGTGACGACCTGTTCGTGACCAACCCGCAGCGCATCGCCCGCGGCATCGCGCAGAAGGCGGCGAACGCGGTTCTCGTCAAGGTCAACCAGATCGGCTCGCTGACCGAGACCCTGGACGCGGTGGACCTGGCCCACCGGGCCGGCTTCAAGTGCATGATGAGCCACCGCTCCGGCGAGACCGAGGACACCACCATCGCCGACCTGGCGGTTGCCACCGGCTGCGGCCAGATCAAGACCGGCGCGCCGGCCCGTTCGGACCGCGTCGCCAAGTACAACCAGCTGCTCCGGATCGAGGAGGAGCTGGCCGACGCGGCGCGCTACGCCGGCGCTGGCGCGTTCCCGCGCTACCGTTCGGCCTGAGACGCACGAAGCCTCGGGGGAGGGGTGTGACGATGCAGCAGCGCCGCACACCGGGTGGTCAGCGTCCCGCCCGTCGGCCGGGTCAGTCCGGTCGGCCGGGCGGCGGGCGCTCCACCCGGGGATCGGTCCGGGAGGCCGGCGTACGCGCCGAGCCGCGCGCCGCCGGTCGCGCGCCGGGTGCTGCCCGGGGCGCCGAGGGCGTGCGCTCCGCGAACCGTCCGGCCGCCGCTCGGCGTACCGCCGCCGGTGGTGCTGTGAAGCGGCTCGCCGCACCCCACCCCCGTCGCTTCACCGGCCGGGCCACAGTGCTGTTCGCGGTCCTGATCGCGCTCGCTCTGGCCTACACCTACCCGGTCCGGGTCTACCTGGACCAGCAGGCCGACATCGAACGGATGGAGGCCGCCCAGGCGGTGCAGGAGCGGGAGATCGCGAAGCTCGCCGAGAAGGCCGCGAAGTGGCAGGACAAGGCGTTCATCGAGACGCAGGCTCGGGAACGGTTCTTCATGGGCCGGCCGGGCGAGAAGATGATGGTGGTGCTGCACGACCCGGAGGGCGCTGCCCGGGACGCTGGGAAGGCACCCGGTTCGGCAGCCCCGGCCGCCCCGGTGACCTGGTATGACACGCTCTGGTCGAGCGTGCGGGCGGCGGACAGCCAGCAGCCGGGCAAGTGATCCACCGACCAGCACACCAGGAGAGATGGGCACCGTGACTGTCGTACCACCGTCGGAGCCGGCGGCGGATTCCGTACCCCTGCCGCAGCATCAGCCGGCCACCGAGGCCGACCTGGCCGCGGTGTCCGCACAGCTCGGCCGGACGCCCCGGGGCACCCGGGCGGTCGCCCACCGTTGCCCGTGCGGCCTGCCGGACGTGGTGGAGACGACTCCCCGCCTCGCCGACGGCACCCCGTTCCCGACCCTCTATTACCTGACCTGCCCCCGGGCCACCGCGGCGTGCAGCCGACTGGAGTCGGCGGGGCTGATGAAGGAGATGGCGGACCGGCTGACCACGGACCCGGAGTTGGCCGCCCACTACCGTGCGGCGCACGAGGACTACCTCACCCGCCGGGAGGCGATCGGCGAGGTGCCGGAGATCGCCGGCATCTCGGCCGGCGGAATGCCGGGCCGGGTGAAGTGCCTGCACGTTCACCTGGGTCATGCGCTGGGCGCGGGCCCCGGGGTGAACCCGTTCGGCGACGAGACGTTGGAGCTGGTCGAGCCCTGGTGGTCGGCAGGGCCGTGCGTGGACGTGCCGGCGGCCGAATGAGCACGCCGGCCGGGTCCGAGGCACCCGAGAGTCAGATCCTCGTACGCCGGGCCCGCACCGGGGACGTGCGGGGCATCCGGCGACTCGTCGACACCTACACCGACGACCGGCGGCTGCTGAGCAAGGCCACCGTCACCCTCTTCGAGGACGTGCAGGAGTTCCGGGTCGCGGTCCGGGCCGAGGACGACGTCGTGGTGGGCTGCGGTGCGCTGCACGTCATGTGGGAGGACCTGGCCGAGATCCGCACGGTGGCGGTGGACCCGTCCTGCCGGGGCCAGCGGATCGGTCACCGGCTGGTCGGCGAGCTGATCGACGCGGCCCGGGAGTTGGGCGTGGCCCGGATCTTCGTGCTCACCTTCGAGACCCGGTTCTTCGGTTCGTTCGGCTTCCGCGAGATCGACGGCGCTCCGGTGCCGCAGCCGGTCTACGAGCAGTTGCTGCGCTCGTACGACGAGGGCGTCGCGGAGTTCCTGGACCTGGAGCGGGTCAAGCCGAACACGTTGGGCAACACCCGGATGCTGTTGCGCCTGTGATCAGCCCTTGCGGGGGTGGGCGGCGAAGAAATCCCACATCAGGTCGGTGGCGGACAACCCCGCGGACGATGCGGCGAGTTGGCCCTCTTTCGCGCCCGGCCAACTGTGACCCATGTCGGCGAGCGTGTAGACGCTGACCTCGCTGCCGTCTGCGCAGCCCGCCACCGTGTGCGTCACACCCGGCACCCCGGATGGCTTCGGGCTCGGCCGACAGTTGAGCCGCTGCTGCCAGGTCCGCATGCCGGTCTGGAAGATCGAGGCGTACCGGTCCTGACCGCCGATGAAGGTGATCACGGAGACCGGGCTCTTCGGCACGTAGCTGTCGGCCGTGGTCAACTCGCCGCTGTAACCACCGCTGACCACCCCGATCGCGGCGAACGTGCCACTGCTCTCCACCGCCGCCCGGAAGCTCATGTCGCCGCCGTTCGAGATGCCGGTGAGGAACACCCGGTTCGGGTCCGCGTGCCAGGTCTGCACCAGATGATCGGTGAGGGCGTTGAGGAAGCCGACGTCGTCCGCGCTGCCGCAGCAGATCAGTGCGTTGAAACCGCCGCCCTGCCCGTCGGGGTAGGCGACCAGCACGTTGTCCTTGTCGGCCCTGGCGTCCAGGCCCGCCAGCTCCCGCAGGGAGGATCCGGTGCCGGGGTAGAAGTGCAGCGCGATGACCAGCGCGGAGGACCTGTTCGGGTCGTACCCCGCCGGCGCGTGCAGCAGATAGGCGCGGTCGAGCCCGTTGTGTTTCAGGGTGAGCTGGTGGTCGCCGGCCGCGGGCCGTTCGCTCGATGCGGACGGCGCGGCTGGCGGGGCCGACGAGGGTTGCCCCCGCTCACCACAAGCTGCGGCCACGACGATGAGGCAGAGCCCCGTCAACACTGCCACCGATCGCCGCACGCCGGTCACCCCCCGTCGACCCCGCCGTCCACACTGGAGTTGGTCCGGCTGGGTGGCAACCCTTTCGGTCCTGGCCGAAGGCGGGCACGCTGTTGCCATGCTTCGCCTCCAGCTCGGGTCGGCCGACCTGTGCCGGGTGCGGTTCGCCGACCGGCTCCATCCGGTCGGGACCGCGCTGCTGGCCGGTCAGTGGCTGCGCGATCCCACGGTCGCGGCACTGGCACCGACGCTGGCCGAGCGGGCGGCGGCGGCCGAGGGCACGGCTACCGCCCAGGCTGCCACCGCGATCCTGCGGCACCTGCTGCCCGACCGGGGGCGTCTGCCGGACTTCGTCACACCCTTCGACGGTCTGGAGTCGGTGGAGGCCGGTCTGGAGGCGATTCGGGCCACCCCGGCACGGCGGGTCCGCGCCGAGGTCACCATGGCGTACGCGGACACGCCGGTCAGCCCGCTGCGGCGGCGGTTCGCGGCGGCCGACCCGGAGGTGCTGGAGCTGTTCGGCGGGGCCGTGCGGGCCTGGTTCGGCGCGGTGCTCGAACCGCACTGGGCCGAGCTGACGTCCGCGCACCGCCAGCAGGTGGCGTCTGCCAGTCAGCGGCTGGCGCAGCATGGCCTGGCCAGCCTCTTCGCGGGTCTGCACCCGGGGATCCGGTGGCGGGAGCCGGTGCTGGAGGTGAGCACGTGGTGGGACGCTGATCTCCCCGGCACCGGCCACGGGCTGATCCTGCTGCCCTCCCCGTTGGCCGGGCCGCGCCCCCGGGTGCTGGTCGAGCAGGGTTACCCGGTCCTGCTCGTCTATCCGGTGGTCATGCCCACGCGCGGGGCCTCTGCTGACGACGATTCCCTCGGCCGGCTGCTCGGCGTCACCCGGGCGCTGGTGCTGCGCCGGCTGGCGGCCGACGGCGGGTTGTCCACCACCGTGTTGTCCCGGGCGGTCGGGATCAGTCTCTCCTCGGCCTCGGAGCACGCCCGTGCGCTGCGGGCCGCCGGTCTGGTGGTCAGCGTGCGGGAGGGCGGGTCCGTTCGACATCACCTGACGGCGCTCGGGGCGGGGTTGTTGCGGGGCTCGGCGGGCGATTCGGGTGCGGCGTGGCCAACGGCCGGCCAAGCCACCGGGTGGCCGCCCGTCCTGCCGTAAGGTTGCTGCCGTGACGACGCGTGTGGCGGCCATCGACTGCGGGACCAACTCGATCCGACTGCTGGTGGCCGACCTGCCGGACGCCTCGGCCGGGCCGCAGGCGCCGCTCGTCGATCTGACCCGGCGGATGGAGATCGTCCGGCTGGGGCAGGGTGTTGACCGCACCGGCCGACTGGCGCCGGAGGCGATCGAGCGGACCAGGGTGGCGTTGGCGTCGTACGCCGCCGACATCGAGAAGCTGGGTGCCCAGCGGGTGCGCATGTGCGCCACCTCGGCCTCCCGCGATGCCGCCAACGCCGCCGACTTCACCGAGATGGTGCAGGCCACCCTCGGCGTGGCGCCCGAGGTGGTCAGCGGGGACGAGGAGGCACGGCTGTCGTTCACCGGCGCGGTGCGCGGGCTGCCCGCCGACGCGAAGGAGCCGGTCCTCGTCGTCGACATCGGTGGCGGTTCCACCGAGTTCGTGGTCGGTGACCGGGCCGCCGGGGTGCGGTCGGCGATCTCGGTGGACATCGGCTGCGTCCGGATGACCGAGCGGCACCTGCCCGGTGACCCGCCGACACCCGAGCAGGTCGCGGCCGCGCAGGCCGACATCGCGGCGGTGGTGGACCGGGCGCTCGCCGTGGTGCCCGGTCGTGAGGCGGCCACCCTGGTCGGCCTCGCCGGGTCGGTCACCACAGTGGTCGCGCTCGCGCAGGGCCTGCGCGAGTACGACCCGGAGCGCATCCACCACGCCCGGGTGTCGTACGAGGAGGTCGCCCGGGTTACCGCTGAGCTGCTGGGTCAGACCCGCGAGCAGCGGTTGGCGAACCCGGTTATGCACCCGGGCCGGGCCGACGTGATCGGTGCGGGAGCGCTGGTGCTTCGCGTGATCATGGAGCGGGCCGGAATGCCGTCGGTGGTCGCCTCGGAGCACGACATTCTCGACGGCATCGCCTGGAGCCTCCAGTAGGTGGCGTACTGATAGTGGTCGAACCGTGACCGGTCCGAGGCCGTAAGCAGACGACGAGCTGTGACCGTGGGTGAATGGCCCCGTACGCAAATTCGACGACGCGCCGGGCGGTCGGCCTGCTGGCCGTGGCGGCGTTCCTGGTCGGTGGACTGACCGGATGCTCGCCCGAGAGGAAGGGCATCACCGGGCTGACTGTCGACAGCGCCGGCCGTCCGTTCGCGGCAGTGGCCTGGTGCGCGGACCAGCCACCGGAGGTCCTGCTGCTCTTCCGCAACCGGGAGACGGCGTCACCAACCCCGTCGGTCCCGGCGATGTCGACGCTGACCTATCCGGGGCTGAGGTTCGCGGTGCCGCGTACCGCGACGTCGCCCGCCACCGTGCCCCTCGATGGTTTCCCGCCGGAGCCGGCCGTCGCGTCTGACGTTGTCTTTGCGATGTACGCGGTCGCCGATGACAACAGCTTCACCACGCACCGGGTCTCCTTCCGCCTCGCTGAACTGATCGACCTGGCGCCCGGATCGGTGCTGTTCAGCGACATCGTCGACGGCGAGGAAGTGCAGCAGAACGTCTCTCTCGAGGAGTTCGCGCGTCGGGGCGAGAGTGAGTGCTGATGGCTGGTGGCGAGCCCTTTGCGGGAATCGACACGAGATCGGCGGGGTAGGGATCATCGGCGTGTCGGGCCGAGTTCGTTGACGCTATTACGCATTGCGCAGTAGTGTGCAATGCGTGGACACCACACAGTTGCTGAAGGGCGTGCTCGACATGGCCGTCCTGGCCGTGCTCCGAGAGGAGGACGGCTACGGTTACGACATCCTGCGCCGGTTGCGCGAGGCCGGCCTGGAGGAGGTCGGCGACGCCTCGGTCTACGGGACGCTGCGCCGCCTCTTCGCCGCCGGCCTGCTCACCACGTATGTCGTGCCGAGCGAATCCGGGCCGCACCGCAAGTACTACTCACTCAACGCCGCGGGGCGTGACCAGCTGACCCGCTCCGGCAAGCTCTGGCGCTCGTTCGCCACCACCATGGACAGTCTGCTCGACGATCGGGGGATGGCGGCATGACCGTCGCGGAGCAGGAGATCACCGACTATGTGGCGCGGGTCCGCGCCGCTCTGGCCGACCTGCCCGCCGGGCAGCGCGACGAGCTGACCGAGGACCTGGCCGACCACCTCGCCGAGGTCGCCGCCGAGTCCGAGGGCACCCTCGTCGAGCGGTTGGGTGAGCCCGAGACGTACGCCGCCGAGCTGCGCGCCGCAGCCGGTGCCGCGCCGGGCAGCGGGCGCAACCTCGACCAGCGGGTGGCGAGCGCGATGGTCCGGGCCCGCGGCAGGCTGCGCACGCTCGACACCCGGCTCGGCCCACCCCTGGGGTACGCGACGGCCAGTGACTTCCTCCGACTGCTGCGCCCGGCCTGGTGGGTGCTGCGCGGCTACCTGGCGGCGATGCTGGTCACGGTGATCACCACCGGTGGCGAGTTCGGGCTGCTGCCGAGGTTCGGTGGTGAGCTGCTCGCCGGCCTGATCATGCTGATCGGCTTCGTGCTCGGCTCCATCTGGATCGGTCGTAGTTCGGCCCAGCTGACCCGCTGGCCGCGCTCGGCGGTGCAGGTCGGCAGCGCGGTGCTGGTGGTCTTCGCGTTCACCGCGTTGATCCAGGCCGAGGACCGGATGAGCTACGGCGACTACGGCTACGACCAGACCTCTGTCGACAGCCCGTACGACCGGATCCGGGACGTCTTCGTCTACGACAGCGAGGGTCGCCTGGTGGAGAACGCCCGCCTCTTCGACCAGAACGGCAACCCGATCCGGCTCGGCTACCCGGACTGCGCGGAAGAGGTCTACGACAAGCCGATCCTGCGGGCGTACCCGTACTGCCCGGAGCAGGCGCCCTTCGTGCCCCGCGCGCCGGGCGCGCCCCTCCCGCCCGCGTCACCGGACCCGACCGGCACGGCCGACCCGAGCGGTACGGCGGACCCGACCGGCACGGCGGACCCGACCGGCACACCGCTGCCGACCGGCACGCCCACCGGCCTGCCACCGAGCGGGACGCCAACCCCCACCCCGACCCGTTGAACCAGGATGTGAACTGGATCATGTGGTGGAAGCTGGGAAATAGCTGAACGGACGAGGTGAGCGGGACGGCACCGGAAATCAATGATCGTTACGGTGTCGTCTGCTCATCAACCCCTCGGAAGGAACCCCCGTGTCAGAGCAGGTCGCACCGCCCCCCGCGCCCGACGCCGCAACCCCTGAGCCGGCCGTCGAGACGCCACAAGCGGCCGCGCCGCAGCAGCCAGCCGTCGAGTCGCCACAAGCGGCCGAGCCGCAGCCGGCCGAGCCGAAGGCGGAGAAGTCCGGTGCCAAGAAGGCCCTCGGCATCGTCGGTGCGGTCCTCGCGATCGTCGTGATCGCCGGCCTGAAGTTCGGCGTCGCCTCGGCGATCGGCAACTACTTCAACAAGGACGAGACCGCCGACGCCAAGGCCGGCGACTGCATCGCCGAGCTGCCCGAGGTCACCGGCACCGAGCAGGAGGAGGTCGACGGCGCCAAGGTCGTCGAGTGCACCTCCACCGACGCGGCGTACAACGTGGTGGGTCGGGTGAACGGGCAGAGCGAGGCTCAGGCCAAGGCCGACACCACCTGCAACGAGTTCTTCAAGGAGGGCGAGGAGGGGTACATCTTCTCCAGCATCGAGCCGGGCAAGACGGGCTACGTGCTCTGCCTGACCAAGAAGGTCTGACCGGAGCGGTAGACCGGTATCGACGGCGGCGGGAGAGACCCCGCCGCCGTCGGCGTACCCGGAGTCACCGGCTGGCGAACAGGAGGTGAATGCCACTGTTCCGGCGTCTTCCCGACGGCCGCGCGGCGTGGCAGGCTACCGGCACGTAGGACCACTGGGCGACCAGCCAACGATGACTGACCGCTAGGAGGACGGCCCATGGGCGAAATGGTGAGCTACCGCAGCAACGGGGGCACGAGCGAGGGGTATCTCGCGATACCCGCCAGCGGCACGGCCAGCCCCGCCGTCATCGTCATTCAGGAATGGTGGGGTCTGGTCCCGCACATCCGGTCGGTGGCGGACCGGTTCGCCGAGGCCGGGTTCGTGGCCCTCGCCCCGGACTTCTACCACGGTGAGACGACCAGCGAGCCGGACGAGGCACAGCGGCTCCTGCTGGCAATGCGGATGGACGAGGCGGCGAAGGACATCGCCGGAGCGGCCGACTATCTCGCCGGGCGGCCCGAGGTCACCGGTAAGGTCGGTGCCGTGGGCTTCTGCGCCGGTGGCAGCCTGGCCCTCTGGTCGGCCACCATCTCCGAGCGGATCGTCGCCACCGCCGGTTTCTATCCCGTGCTGCCCTGGGCGTCGATGAGCCCCCAGTGGGCCGACTACGCCGGCAAGGCGGCGGTCATCCACTGCTCCGAAGAGGACGGCACCTCGGCCGACGAGGGCGTACAGACCGCCCGTCGGGCCATCGAGGAGGCCGGCGGCGACTGCCACCTCTACGACTACCCGGGCACCTCGCACGCCTTCTTCAACGACGACCGGCCGGAGGCGTTCGACCAGCGCGCCGCCGCCAGCGCCTGGGCTCGCACCCTGGAACTCTTCCGGGCCAAGCTTGGCTGAGACGCGTACCCCCGAACAGGTGGTCGCCCGCGCAGCGCGGGCGACCGACCTGGCCGACCTCGACGCGGCGGTGAGCGACTGTTTCGCCTGCCCACGGCTGGTCCAGTGGCGGGAGGAGGTCGCCCGCACCCGCCGGGCCGCCTTCCGCGACCAGGAGTACTGGGGTCGGCCGGTGCCGGGCTTCGGCACCGGTGACGCGCGGATCGCCATCCTCGGGCTGGCGCCCGCCGCGCACGGTGGCAACCGCACCGGCCGGATCTTCACCGGTGACCGGTCGGGTGACGTGCTGTTCGCCGCGCTGCACCGGGCCGGGCTGGCCAACCAGCCGACCAGCGTCGCCGCCGACGACGGGCTCACCCTGCGGGATCTGCGGATCTTCTCGGCCGTCCGGTGTGCACCTCCGGACAACAAGCCCACCCCGGCGGAACGGGACAACTGCGCACCATGGCTGCACCGTGAGGTCGCGCTGATCCGGCCCACGCTGCGGGTCGTGGTCGCGCTGGGCGCGTTCGCCTGGGCCGCGTGGTGGCCGGTGCTCCGTGCGGTGTACGGGCAGCGCCCGCCCAGCCCGCGACCGGCGTTCGGTCATGGGGCACACTGGTCCGGCACGGACGCTCCGGACTTGCTGGGCTGCTACCACGTCAGTCAGCAGAACACCTTCACCGGGCGGTTGACACCAGGGATGTTGGACGACGTCTTCGGCCAGGCTAAACAGCTGGCCGGGGTGGGCTGAGACGACGCGTGGGGTGGTGGCGATGACAGACGGAACCCGCCCGCCCACGCCGGCACCGTTCGCCGAGCCGGTGCTGCGTCCGGTGCTCGGCCTACTCCGCCGGTGGTGGCCGGTCGGCGCGGTCGCCGTCCTGCTCGCCGGTGCCGCACTGGCGTCCGCTCACTCGTCGATCGGAGCCAGCCGGATCCCGCCGGCCGCGGAGAACGTGCCCTGGGTTCCCGAGTACCCGACCGTCGAGCCGTCACCGTCCATCCCGATCGAGCCACGCGACGCGGGCGAGGCCACCCAGGCGCACATTCCGCAGTGGGTCGGCACGGTGGCGGTAGTCCTGCTCGGGCTGGCCATCCTCGCCGCGCTCGGCTACCTCTGCTGGATCCTGGTCCGCGGCGCGCTGCGCCGCACCACCCGGGCACTACCGGCGCAACGGGCCCGTTGTACCGCCGAGGGCACCGCCCGCGAGGTCGTCGCCGCCCTCGACGCGGGCCTGGTGGAGCTCGACGACCGG
The DNA here is from genome assembly GCF_036902955.1 of Micromonospora sp. CPCC 205558. Classification (NCBI taxonomy): domain Bacteria; kingdom Bacillati; phylum Actinomycetota; class Actinomycetes; order Micromonosporales; family Micromonosporaceae; genus Micromonospora; species Micromonospora sp. CPCC 205558. Next base: position 83,385 of record NZ_JBAKHR010000025.1, on the reverse strand, counting down.
GACACCGACCCTCGGGTGGCGGTGATCGCCTGCTGGGTGCGCCTGGAGGAGACCGCCGCCGCGGCAGGCGTCCCGAGGCTCACCGGTGACACCCCCACCGACCTGGTCAGCAGGCTGTTGCAGGGCGACCCGGCGGCGGGCGTGCCGGCCATCGTCAGCACCGACGTGCTGGCCGAGTTCGCGTACGTCTACCGGGAGGCCCGGTACGCCACCCACCCGGTCAACGAACGCACCCGGGACCAGGCCCGCGCCGCGCTTGTCCGGTTGCGTGGAGAACTGACGGCGGCGGTGACCTCATGAGCAGCACCAGCATCGACGATCTGCTCGCGTTCGAGGAGGAGGGGGCGCCGGCCGGTCCACGGGCACGTGACTCCCGGTGGCGCCCGGTGTTGCGCTCGCTGGCGTGGGCCGCCGCGCTGGTCGCGGTCCTGCTCGTCGGCCTCCGCGCGGTGGGCCTCCAGGTCTCGCTGCCCGTACTGATCGCCGGCGTGCTCGCCGTGCTGGCGGTGCGCCGGGTCACCGCCCTGCTCGCGCCACCGCCCCCACCGCCCGCTGGTGGTCGGGCCGGCACGGGCGAAGAGGACGGCAGCTACAACTGGGCTGCCCGGGACGCGCTGCGAAGCGCCATCAACCGGTGGGAATGGCCGCTCGACTGGTCCTCCAACCGACCCGAACGGTTCACCGGGACGGTTCTGCCCCGGATCGGTGAGCTGGCCGACGAGCGGATGCGGCTGAAACACGGCGTGACCCGTGAGTCGGATCCCGCCCGCGCTCGCGCCCTGCTGGGTGATCGCCTGTGGACGTTTCTGGAGACCCCGCCTCGCCGCACCCCGTCGCCGCGCGACCTCGCGGTGATCGTCGCCGAACTGGAGAGTATTTGATGAACGACGTGGACCGGAGCATTGCCCCCGCCGAGGTCGGGCACCTGGCTCGGGCGGTCCTGGACGCGGTCGGCACCGTGGTGGTCGGCAAACGGGACGCGTTGGAACTGGTCCTCGCCGGCATCCTCGCGGGCGGGCACGTGCTCCTGGAGGATCTGCCGGGGCTCGGTAAGACGCTCACCGCCCGCTCGTTCGCCCAGGCGCTCGGGTTGGACTTCCGGCGGTTGCAGTTCACCCCCGACCTGCTTCCCGCCGACGTCACCGGTTCCTTCCTGTACGACCAGCGCAACGGCGACTTCACCTTCCGCGCCGGCCCGGTCTTCACCAACCTGCTCCTCGCCGACGAGATCAACCGGACGCCGCCAAAGACCCAGTCCGCGCTGCTGGAGGCGATGCAGGAGAAGCAGGTGTCGGTGGAGGGCGTGACCTACAAACTGGACGAGCCGTTCCACGTGCTGGCCACCGCCAACCCCATCGAGTACGAGGGCACCTACCCGCTACCCGAGGCGCAGCTGGACCGGTTCCTGCTGCGGGTCTCGTTCGGTTACCCGCAGCACGAAGAGGAATGGGAGGTGCTGCGTCGCCGGATGAGCCGTCGCCGGGAGGAGGCGGACATCAAGCCGGTGGTCGACGCCGCCACCTTGCGGGCCATGCAGGCCTCCCTGGAGGACGTGGTGGTGGAGGACTCCATCGGCCGCTACATCGTGTCGCTCACCGCAGCCACCCGGGAGCACCCGTCGGTCCTGGTCGGCGCCTCACCTCGCGGTTCGCTGGCGTTGCTGCTGCTGGCCCGGGTCCGCGCGGTGTTCGGCGGCCGGGACTACGTGGTGCCGGAGGACGTCAAGTCGGTGGCGGCACCCGCCCTGGCGCACCGGATCACCCTGCGCCCGGAGATGTGGTTGCGCCGGGTCGATCCGGCGTTCGTGGTGGGCGAGGTGCTGGAGGCCACCCCCGCCCCGGCCAGTGGCGCCCTGCCCAGCTACGCCGCCGGCGGGCCCCGGCACTGATGACCGAACCGACCGTGCCGAGCGCCACCGAAGCGGAACCGGCCGCCGGCTGGGCGCCCACCCCGGCGCTGGGCCGCGCGGTGCTGCTCGCCGGCCTGCTACTGGTGGCCGGCGTGCTGCTGGGCCGGGTGGACCTGATCGTGCTGGCCGCCCCGTTCGCGCTGGGCACCGCGTACGCGCTGCGTCGACGGCCCACGGCGCTGCCCCAGGTGTGGATCACCCAGGGCGACGGCGGGCCGCTGGTCGAGGGCCGTGACGTGGCGGCGGCGGTGAGCGTCGGGAACCCGGACACGGTCGACTACGACCTGGTGGTGATGCGGTCCCGGGTGTCGCCGTGGTTGCGAATCGACCGGGCCGGCTTCGCCAGCGACGAGGCTGCTGACGACGGGGAGCGGAGCGCCGTCCCGGCGACCGGGTTGACAGCTCCGGGCAGGAGTGGAGGCCGGTCCGTCGCGGATCGACCGTTCGTGGCCTCGGTGCCGGTGGGTGCCGCGGTGGACCTTCAGTTGGCCGGGAAGGCCCTGCGCTGGGGCCGGCACCCGATTGGCCCCGCCGGTGCCCGGGTCGCCACGGCGGGCGGCCTGCTGGTCTCCCGGGCGGTGATCACCGAGCCGGTCCGGGTGCGGGTGTACCCGCGTACCGAGCCGTTCGACGCGGTGGAGGCGATGCCCCGCGCCGCCGGCCTGGTCGGGGCGCACCACTCCCGCCGACCGGGAGAGGGCGGCGAGTTGGCCGGCGTACGCGTCTTCGCCCCCGGGGACCGGCTGCGCCGGATCGACTGGCGGGTCTCGTTGCGGGCCCGGCAGCTGCACGTGGCCTCCACCCTCTCCGACCGGGACGCGGAGGTGGTGGTGCTGCTCGACGTGCTCGCCGAGGCGGGCCGCTCCGGCGGGGTGGACGGCGCCGCCTCGGTGCTGGACACCACCGTCCGGGCCACCGCCGCGATCGCCGAGCACTACCTGCACCGTGGCGACCGGGTCTCCCTGCTGGAGTACGGGCCGGCCGCTCGCCGGCTCCGGCCGGCCGCCGGGCGGCGGCAGTACCTGACCGTCCTGGAGTGGCTGCTCGACGTCCGGGTCCACGCGTCCGCGCACGAGCCGTACGACCAGGTCTTTGGCCCGCAGTTGCTCTCCTCGGACGCGTTGGTGGTGGTGCTCACCCCGCTGCTGGACGAACGGTCGGCGCAGATGCTCGCCCGGTTGGCCCGCGGCGGGCGGTTCGTGGTGGCCGTCGACACCTTGCCGACCGACCTGGTGTCACCGAAGGACCGGGGTTGGGCCGAAGTGGCGTACCGGTTGTGGCGCCTGGATCGGGAGATCATGATCGGGCAGCTCCGGGAGCACGGCGTACCTGTGGTGCGCTGGGCCGGCGCCGGCAGCCTGGACCAGGTGCTGCGGGATGTGGCGCGCTTGGCAACGGCCCCAAGGGTGGGTGGCCGGTGAGCGCGAGGAGTGAGCTTGCGAGCCCCGCAGTCGCGAACGAAGGGCGGCGCAGGTGAGCGCCGTCACCGGGCGGGTTCGGGCGGCGCAGAACGCCGTCGCCCGGATCAGCGTGGCCCCGCTGCTGGTCCGGGCCTCGATCTTCGTCATCGTGCTTGCCGGGTTCGTCCTGGCGTTTCCGGCGGAGGTGCTTTCCGGCCGGCCGGCCTTCTTCCTGGCGTTCGCCGCGTTGTTGCCCGCGTTCGGGCCGCGTCGGCTCTGGGCGACCTTCACGGCGTTGGTCACGGTCGGCGGTTGGCTGGTCGCCACTGACGGGTACGGCCGCCCGGTCGCCCTCTGGCGGCTGCTCGCCGTCGCGGCTCTGCTCTATCTGGGTCACACCCTCTGCGCGCTGGCTGCGCTGTTGCCCTACGACGCGGTGGTCGACCCCGAGTTGATCACCCGCTGGTTGTTGCGGTCGGCCGCCGTGCTGCTGGGTGCCGCCGTGCTCGGCGTGCTGTTGTTGCAGGCGGCGGGGACGGGTGGGGGAGCCGGATACCAGTGGGTCACCGTGCTGGGGCTGCTGGTGGCGGTGGGGACGGCAGCGTTGCTCGGCTGGCTGTTGCGGCGTCGGTGACGGCTGCGATTTGAGGGTTACGCAGGTCACATGGGTTGTGCTCCGTCACAGATGGGGGGCGCGAGCGGGATTACCTGAGCCGGCCGGGGAAAGATAGACAACGTGAATCCGAAGCGGATCCTTGTGGTTGGTGCCGGGCACGTCGGTCTGTACGCCGCCCTGCGCCTGTCGAAGAAGCTCAGCTCCCGTGAGGCTGAGGTCATGGTGGTGGACCCCCAACCACACATGACCTATCAGCCGTTCCTGCCCGAGGCGGCGGCGGGCAACATCTCCCCGCGGCACTCCGTGGTGCCGCTGCGGCGAGAGTTGCGTCGGTGCAAGATGGTGGCCGGCACGGTCACGCGGATCGAGCACGACCGCAAGGTGGCCACCGTGCAGCCGATCAGCGGCCCGGCCCGGGAGATCACCTACGACCACGTGATCGTGGCCCCGGGGTCGGTCTCCCGCACCCTGCCGATCCCCGGCCTGCACGAGCAGGGCATCGGGTTCAAGACCATCGGCGAGGCGATCTACCTGCGCAACCACGTGCTGGATCGGCTCGATGTGGCGGCCGCCACGCCGGATCCGGACGTCCGCCGTTCGGCGCTGACCTTCACCTTCGTCGGCGGTGGGTACGCCGGCATCGAGGCGCTCGCCGAGATGGAGGACATGGCTCGCGACGCCCTGCGCTACTACCCGGAGCTCAAGCAGGACGAGGTTCGCTGGGTGCTGGTCGAGGCCACCCAGCGGGTGCTGCCCGAGGTCGACCGGGACATGGGTGCCTACACCGTGCAGCAGCTGCTGAAGCGGAACATGGACATCCGGCTGGACACCCGGCTCGAGTCCTGCGTCGACGGGGTGGTCAAGCTCTCCGACGGTGACAGCTTCCGCTCCGACACGATCGTCTGGACGGCAGGTGTGAAGCCGTCGCCGATGCTGGACGCGACCGACTTCCCGCGCGACGACCGTCGGCGGATCACCTGCCTGCCCACGCTCCAGGTGGTCGACGGTGACCAGGTGGTCGAGGGTGCCTGGAGCGCCGGTGACTGCTCCGCTGTGCCGGACCTGACCAAGGAGCCGGGCAACTTCTGCTCGCCGAGCGCTCAGCACGCGGTGCGCCAGGCCGCCCGGATGGCCGACAACATCGTGGCCGTGATCCGGGGTCGCGAGCCGGTGGACTACAAGCACAAGCACGCCGGCAGCGTCGCGAGCCTCGGTCTGCACAAGGGCGTGGCCCAGGTGTACGGAATCAAGATGACCGGTTGGCCGGCCTGGGTGATGCACCGCACGTACCACATGAGCCGGATCCCGTCGTTCAACCGCAAGATCCGTGTGGTGGTGGACTGGTCGTTGGCGTTCTTCCTCAAGCGTGAGGTGGTCGCCCTGGGCCAGTTGCACGACCCGCGCGAGGAGTTCGTCGAGGCGTCCCAGCCCGTAGGCGCGCCCCGAGTCTGACCCAGCCCCCACTGACCCCGCCGATCTTGCACTTCCGGATGCCGTAATGCGCCTTCTGGCGCGTCTTGTCCGGACAGAAAGTGCAAGATCGGCGGGGTTTTGGGTGGGCTAGGGGCCCGGATGGACGCGCCAGGTCCAGGCGTCGGCTACTCGGGTGGCGGGGCCGTAGAGCTGCTCCAGGGTGGCGCGCAGGCTTTCGACGTGGGGGGCATCGTCGGCCAACGCCACGCAGGAGGCATTCCAGAAGTCCGCGTCGCGGGCGGCCTGGCGGCGCTGCTCATCGGCGATGGCCGGCTGGTCGCCGCGCCGGGCGACATCCGCCAGTAGCGCGGAGGTGGGCTGCTTGAAGGTGCCCATCGCCGCGGTGTCGCCCCTCCCGTACGGGCCGATGAAGAAGCCTTCCGGCAACCCGAAACCGGCGTCGGCGGCTGTCGCCCAGCGCATCGGCCAGGGCTCCTTCGGGGTGGGCAGCGGCACCGGGACCAGCACCCCGCCCGGCGGTACGCACTGCCGCCAGTGGCCGCCGGTGATGAATTCCGGCACTGCCGGTCGTCCGGTGGTCGGCAGGGGAGTCGGGAAGATCGGCAGCAGCGCCATGCCGACGGCCAGTGGCACCAGCCGTCGGGCCCGACCGGAGCTGCGCAGCGCCCGGTCGACCGCGAGCACCAGCAGCGTCGCGACGATCGGCAACAGCGCCAGCGCGAACCGCATCGGCAACGCCCCGTCCACCACCGGCAGCGCTCCGATCAGGGCGTACGGACCGGGGATCGCCGTCTTGGTGCCGCCGAGCACCACCTCCGGGCCGAGCGAGAGCGCCCCCATGACCAGGCCCGCCACAACGCAGGCGAAGACCAGCCGGCGTCGCCCCGCCCAGGTCGCGCAGACCGCGGCGACCAGCAGCAGTGGCCAGCCGAGGAACGTGTTGTACTCGGCCGGGCCGGTGGTCAGTCGGGCTGATTCGTCGCTGCCGGCGACCGACAGCGGGGAGAGGTTCCACCAACTGCTCAGGTCGGCGGAGAAGTAGGCCGGGGTGAACATCCCGTCGGCGACTCCCTGCGGCCCGGCGAACTGGAACCACAGCGGATAGGCCAGAACCAGCAGGGCGAGCCCGGCGGCGATGGCCAACCCGCCGGCGAACCCGGGGAGCGCCCGGCGGGCCAGGTCCCGGTCCGCGACGGCGTAGCTGATCGTCATCACCAGCAACGTGATCGCGGCGAGGAAGAGCACCTCCTCGCCGATGAAGACCTGCGCGGTGACCGCGCCGGCCAGCCCCGCCGCGGAGGTGAACAGCCGCCGACGGTCCGACCCGGTGGTTCGGGTACGGCCGGCCTCGTCGGCTGTCACAGGCGGCCCCGGGTCGGAGGCCCGCAGCAGCCGGACCACCAGCCAGACGATCACCGGCACCAGCCACTGGGCGGTCATGTGCAGGTGGCTGTTGGTCTGCGAGACCATGCCGGGCCCGAATCCGCACAGCCCGCCGCCGAGTGCGGCGGCCACCCGGCGGGCGCGCAGCGTCCGGTGGAACAGCAGGTACCAGGCGAGTGCGGTGCCGGCGAGGTTGGCGGCGGCGAGCAGCGCGAAGGTGACCGGTGCGCCCAGCAACAGGGTGACCGGCGCGAAGAGGACGCCGAGTGCGATCACCGTCGTGTTGGCCATCAGGTTGACCCCGTCGGGGGCGTTGAGCCGGTCGGTGAGCAGGTCGAAGTCGCCGAGCAGCGCGCGGGCGTCCACCGCCAGGAACCACTCGTAGAGGGCCTGGTCCTCCGGGTTGAGCGCCAGGGTGCGCCCGCCCGGGTCGGGCCACAGCCCGTGGGTGAGCCAGCCGGCCAGCACCGCGAAGACCAGAGCGGCCAGGAGGTCCGCCCGGTGGCGGCGGACGGCGGCCAGCAGCCGGGTGGCCCGAGGTCGGCGGTTGACCTGATCGGCGAGGCGGAATGCCTGCTCAGGGGCGGCGTCGGGGGCCGTGGGGGCTGCGCTGCTCACGGCATCGACCCTAATGTGGCCAGGCCGACGGGGTACGCCGGGTTGCCGCAGACCGGCTACGGTGACACTGCACCAGGCGTGTCGGCGCGCCGGTGCCACCCGCCCGGGTGGTGGAAAGGCAGACACGGCCGCCTTAAAAGCGGCTGCCGAAAGGCGTGCGGGTTCGACCCCCGCCCCGGGCACCGGTCGAATCACCCATTCCTCATTCGTGATCTCCAGGACTTGGCTGTGCCGTTTACTCTTGGAGGGCACGTTCACGTGCAAACGACCCCCTGAGGGAGGCCAGACAGTGAAGACCTCGAACCCGGTGCTCGCCCGGCTCGGCCAGGCGGCCGAGCGGGAGCGCTCCGCCGGGTACGCCCCGGCCGGGCCGTACGGACAGCCCGGCATTCCCCAGCAGTACCCGTCCCAGGCCGGTTACCCGGCCGCGCCGCCGACCGTGGCGCCGATGACCGTCGACGACGTCGTCGTCAAGACGGTCGCTCTGCTCGGCATCCTCGGCATCACCGCCGCGGCCGCCTGGGTGCTCGTGCCTGACGCGCTGGTCGGTACAGCCTGGATCGGCGCGGCGGTGGTCGGCCTGGTCCTCGGCTTGATCATCTCGTTCTCCCGGATGGCCAACCCGGCGCTCGTGATCGCGTACGCGGTCGTCGAGGGTGTCTTCGTCGGCATGGTCAGCAAGGCGTTCGAGACGCGCTACGACGGCATCGTGCTCCAGGCCGCCGCAGCCAGCTTCGGCATCTTCTTCCTGATGGCGATGCTCTACAAGGCGAAGGTCATCCGGGCCACCCCGGCCTTCGTCAAGGGCATGATCGCGGTGATGACCGGCCTCTTCGCGGTCATGATGATCAACCTGGTGCTGGCCCTGTTCGGCGTCAACACCGGCCTGCGCGACGGGAGCAAGCTGGCCATCGGCTTCAGCCTGGTCTGCATCGTGGTGGCCTCGCTGAGCTTCGTGCTCAGCTTCAAGGAGATCGAGGACGGCGTCCGGATGGGCCTGCCGCAGCGCTACTCCTGGGTGGCCGCGTTCGGCATCCTGGTCAGCCTGGTCTGGCTCTACATCGAGATCCTGCGCCTGCTGAGCTACTTCCAGGGCGACGACTGACCTCGTCCGCACTGCCGACCGGCGCCCGTCCCCACTCCGGTGGGGGCGGGCGCCGTCGTCCGCGCCGTTTGCCCGCCGCCGCCGGTCCGCCCGGGGCAGAGTGACTGCGAGGACACCTGCCCTGGGGTACGGGGGCGAAGGAGGCGGCGGTGCGCAGCAACAACCCGGTGCTCAACCGGCTGGACGAGACCGGCCGGGTGGAGGCCCGGGTGCTCGGGTCGCGGGACGTCGAGCCGATGACCGTCGACGACGTGGTGGTCCGTACCGTCGGGTTGCTGCTCGTGACCGGCGCTACCGCGGCGGTGTCCTGGGCGGTGATCCCCGACGCCGTGTGGCTGGGCGCCGCGCTGGCCGGCAGCGCGCTCGCCTCGATCGCGCTGGTCCTGGTCATCTCGTTGCGGGGGATCACCAACCCGGTGCCGATCGTCGGCTACGCCATCCTTCAGGGCCTGCTGCTCGGGGTGGCGAGCCGCACCTTCGAGCAGGTCTATCCGGGCATCGTGGTGCAGGCGGTGGCCGGCACCTTCGGCGTCTTTCTCGGCATGGCGGCGCTGTACCGGGCGCGGGTGATCCGGGCGACGCCCCGGCTGGCCCGCCTGGTGATCGGCACCGTGCTCGGCATCGCCGTGCTCAGCGTGGTCAACCTGGTGTCGTACCTGATCACCGGGCGGCCGGGCCTGGCGGTCTACAGCGTCAGCGGGGAGGTCGGCTGGCTGCCGTACGCCTTCTCGGTGGTGGCCATCATCGCCGGGGCGTTCAGCTTCATCCTCGACTTCGATCTCGTCGAGCGATCGGTGCGCGACGGCCGAGCCCGTCGGTACGCGTGGCTGAGCGCGTTCGGCCTGCTCACCGGGTTGGTCTTTCTCTACTGGCAGCTGCTGCGGCTGCTCAGTTACCTACGCCGCTGACCGGCCCGGCCCGGCGCGGTCCGCTGTCGGCCGTAGACTCGCGGCGATGAGCGCAGCGGAGTTGGCCAAAGCCGTGCAGTTGTTGGTCCGTCAGATCGCGCACTGGCAGCAGCCGCGGTGGGCGGCGGTCGCGACGGCCGGCAACGTGTCCCGCGCCGATCTCGTGCACCGCCTGGTGCAGGAGATCGCCAACCTCGCCGCCGACGCCGAGGGGGAGCCCCGGCGGGTGGTGCCCCGGCTCGACAACGACCTGGCCCTGCCCGACCAGCTGCGGGTGGTCACGGCGGACCTGCTGGCCGCCGACCCGGGGGCCGAGGCGCTGACCCGGGCCGCCGCCGAGGTGACGGCGACCCGCAGCGCGCTCTGAGGGCGGCTCGGCTCAGCTGAGCCGTTCGAGCACCATGGCCATGCCCTGGCCACCGCCCACGCACATGGTTTCCAGACCGATGGTCTTGTCGTGCCACTCCAGTGCGTTGAGCAGGGTGCCGGTGATCCGCGCGCCGGTCATGCCGAACGGGTGCCCGACGGCGATGGCCCCACCCATCACGTTCAGCTTCTCCTCCGGGATGCCCAACTGGCGGTAGGAGGGGATGACCTGCGCGGCGAAGGCTTCGTTGATCTCGACGAGGTCGACGTCGTCGATTGTCATACCGGCGCGGCGCAGCGCCTGCCGGGACGCCTCGACCGGTCCGAGACCCATGATCTCCGGCGACAGGCCGGTCACACCGGTCGAGACGATCCGGGCCAGCGGGGTGAGCCCGAGCTCCTCGGCCCGCTGGGCGCTCATCACCACCACGGCGGCCGCGCCGTCGTTGAGCGGGCAGCAGTTGCCGGCGGTGATCCGACCGTCCGGGCGGAACACCGGCTTCAGGCCGGCGACCGCGTCGAGGGTGACGCCGGCCCGGGGCCCGTCGTCGGTGCTCACCACGGTGCCGTCCGGCGTGGTGACCGGGGTGATCTCCCGGGCCCAGAAACCGTCGGCGATGGCCTTCTCGGCGAGGTTCTGGCTGCGTACGCCGAACTCGTCCATGTCGGCGCGGGTGACGTCGTACACCTGGGCCAGGTTCTCCGCGGTCTGCCCCATGGTCAGGTAGATGTCGGGCAGCTCACCGGCCTCGCGCGGGTCGGTCCACACGTCGGCGCCGCCCTGCGCGCGGCGCTTCGAGCGCTCGCGGGCCGACTCGAAACGCGGGTTCTCCCAGCCACCGCCGACCAGGGCCTGTGCCTCGGGTGGCAGCCCGTCGGAGCTGCCCCGGGCGTAGCGGGAGACCATCTCCACACCCGCGGAGACGAACACGTCGCCCTCGCCGGCCCGGATCGCGTGCATCGCCATCCGGGTGGTCTGCAACGAGGACGCGCAGTAACGGGTCAGCGTGGCACCGGGGACAGTGTCCAGACCGAGGAGGGTGGACACCACCCGGGCCATGTTGAAGCCCTGCTCGCCGCCGGGCAGGCCGCACCCGAGGTAGAGGTCGTCGATCGTGGTCGGATCGAGTGCGGGGATCTTGTCCAGTGCGGCCTGGACGATGGTCGCGGCGAGGTCGTCGGAGCGGACATCGCGCAGGGACCCCTTGTGCGCCCGGCCGATGGGGGAGCGGGCGGTGGCGACGATGACGGCGTCGCGGGACGACTCAATCGGCATGGACCAACGTTAACCCGCCGGTAACTTGGCACGGAAGAAGCCGGCACGGCGGGAAATGTCACCAGTGGCCGGCGACGATCTAGCGCCGGGTCGTCGCCGCCGCCGCGGCGACGATGGCGGGCAGCAGCGCGTGCGCCCACACCCGGTAGCCATCGGCGGAGGGGTGGAAGCCGTCCGGGCAGAGCGTCCCCGCGTCGGCCCGGAACACCGGCCCGGTTTCGGTGCCCAGGTCGACCACCGACCCGCCCGCCTGCAACACGGCCGTGGTCTGCGCGCGGGCCACCCGTCGCCCGGACCAGCCGACCACCTGGCGCAGCGGAGGCGCGATCGCCCGTACCGCGCCGAGGTCGGGGCAGGTCCCCACCACCACCTCGACGCGCGCCTCCCGCAGCCGGTGCACCGCCGCGCCGAGATAGGCGGACGCGTCGGAGGGCCGGCGCAGCCCGGTGGCGTCGTTCGCGCCGATCAGGATCAATGCCACGTCGGGCCGCTCACCGAGCAGGGCCCGGGCGACCTGGGTGGCGAGGTCCGTCGAGCGGGACCCGGAGACGCCGACGCTGGACAGCTGCACCCGGCGGCCGGTCGGGCCCTCGGCGAGCAGGTTGGCCAACTGCCCGCCGATGGTGTCCTCCAGACGGTCGACCCCCACACCCAGCGCCGACGAGTCGCCGAGCAGCACCAGTCGCAGCGGAGGAGCGCCCGCCCGCCCGATCGTGGCGCGCAGGGCCAGGCCGAGCTCCGGTTGGGCGTAGCGTCGGTGCCGGGCGACGAACGCCTCACCGGCGAGCACGGCGGCGCCCCCGACGGTGCCGGCGAGCAGCGAGAACGCCGCCGCCCGACCCAGTCGGCCGGCGAGGCCGGAGGTAACGCTCCGCGCGCTGCGCTCGTTCATGCCAGTCCCTCCACTGTCGAGGTGTCCGAGGCGGACCCATGCTGCGGCACCGCGCCGACACCGAAGAAGGCCCGTCGGCGCAGCTGCGCCCACCGGCCGGCCGGCCCTCGGTCGCGGCCCCGCACCTGGACGCCGCTGACCTCCGTGCCGGGGTGTCGAGCCGCCTCCTGTGCGGCCTCCGGCAGCGACCGTACGCCGTCGCGGCGCGTCGGTGTGGCCCGTCGTTCCGGGGTCGCGCCGAGGGCGGAGAGCATCGTCGGCAGGAGCGCGGCGGCGGCCATCGCGTACCCCTCGGCGGAGGGATGGAACCGGTCCCAGGCGAACATCCGGGTCGGCTCGGCCGCGAAGCGGGGGCCGAGCAGGTCACCGAGGGAGACCGTCCAGCCGCCCGCCTCGACCACGGCCACCGTCTGGGCGGCGGCGAGTTGGCGGCTCCAGCGGTGCGCCAGCCAGCGCAGAGGTGGCTGGATCGGCCGGATCGCGCCCAGGTCGGGGCAGGTGCCGACGACCACCTCGCAGCCGGCGTCGCGCAGGGTGTGCACCGCCTCGACCAGGTAGCGCACCGCCAGGCCGCGCGGGGTGCGGTTGGTGATGTCGTTGCCGCCGATGAGGATCACCGCGATGTCGGGTCGGCACTCCAGCGCGGCCTCCACCTGGTGGCGCAGCGCAGCCGAGATGGCGCCGACCACCGCGAAGCGGTGCAACCGCACCGGCCGGTGCAGTCGACGGGACAGGCCGGTGGCGAGCAGCGCTCCGGGCGTCTCCCGCCGACGATGCACCCCGTAGCCGGCGGCCGACGAGTCACCGAGCACCACCATGGTGAGCGCCGGACCGGGGAACTTCGCGCCGTACATCCCATCGCAGCGGGGTGGCGGCGCCTCGGCCATCGGGATGGTCCGTCGAGCCTGGCGGGCCTGGCCGAGCAGCACCCCGCCGGTCGCCACCACGGCCGCCGCGGTGGCGCCCGTCCCGATGGCTGCCAGCCGGACGAACCGCCGGGCCTGCCGCCAGCGTTCACCACCGGGTACGACGGAATCTGCCACCCCCATACCGCGACATTATCGCGCTGGCCCGACACCCCGCTGTCGTCGTGACGGCACGCGAGTGCCTGGAAACCGACGCGACGGGGTACCTGAGGGGGTGCGGCCGGCCGACTTGCGCCGACCCGCCACGCTGATCCGGCGGAGAGGAGCGCGACGATGGGTAAGACACTGAAACGCAGCGCGGCATTCACGGCCCTGGCGCGTGCGCTGGCGGCCGGAGCCCGCGGCGGGCCGTCGATCGGCACCCGGTTGGCCGCGTTGCCCCGGATGATCCGAGCCACCGCCAAGGGGGAGTACGACGGTGGCCTTCGGCTGGCCCTGATGACCGCGGCGACGGCGTACATCGTCTCGCCGATCGACCTGCTCCCGGAGATCCCGTTGGCGATCTTCGGGCTGGCCGACGACGCGGTCATGGTCACGTGGTTGGCCGGCAGCGTGCTCGCCGAGACCGATCGTTTCCTGGAGTGGGAGGCCCGCCGCAGCTCGGTCATCCCCGGGGGGTTGGTGCCCTGACGACACGTACGCTGGGCGACGAGGAATCGTCTTCCCGGTCGCCACCGTCGGCGCCGCAACGAAGGGCACACCGTGCAGTACTACGACAACGTCGTCGACATGATCGGAAACACCCCGCTGGTGCGTCTGCGTAACGTCACCGAGGGCATTCAGGCCACCGTGCTGGCCAAGGTGGAGTACGTCAACCCAGGCGGCTCGGTGAAGGACCGGATCGCGCTGCGGATGGTCGAGGACGCCGAGGCCGCCGGCCTGCTCAAGCCCGGCGGCACCATCGTCGAGCCGACCAGCGGCAACACGGGTGTCGGGCTGGCCCTGGTGGCCCAGCTCAAGGGCTACCGGTGTGTGTTCGTCTGCCCCGACAAGGTCAGCCAGGACAAGCAGGACGTGCTCCGGGCGTACGGCGCCGAGGTGGTGGTCTGCCCGACCGCCGTCGCGCCGGAGGACCCGCGCTCGTACTACAACGTCTCCGACCGGCTGACCCGGGAGATCCCCGGCGCCTGGAAGCCCAACCAGTACAGCAACCCGGCCAACCCGCGTTCGCACTACGAGACGACCGGCCCGGAGCTGTGGAAGCAGACCGACGGCGAGCTCACCCACTTCGTGGCCGGAGTCGGCACCGGGGGCACCATCTCCGGCATCGGCCGCTACCTCAAGGAGGCCTCCGACGGGCGGGTGCGCGTCGTCGGAGCCGACCCGGAGGGCTCGGTCTACTCCGGCGGCACCGGCCGGCCGTACCTGGTGGAGGGCGTCGGCGAGGACTTCTGGCCGGAGACGTACGACCGGGGTGTCGCCGACGAGATCGTGGAGGTCTCCGACAAGGCGTCCTTCGAGATGACCCGGCGACTGGCCCGCGAGGAGGGGCTGCTGGTCGGCGGTTCCTGCGGGATGGCGGTGGTCGCCGCCCTGGAGGTCGCCCGCCGGGCCGACCCGGACGACGTGGTGGTGGTGCTGCTGCCCGACGGCGGCCGGGGCTACCTCTCCAAGATTTTCAACGACTCGTGGATGGCCCGGTACGGCTTCCTCGACAACTCCGGCGCTGAGCCGACGGTGGCCGACGCGCTGGCCAGCAAGCCGGGCGGGCTGCCCGAGCTGGTGCACGTGCACCCGACCGAGACCGTCCGCGACGCGATCGACTACATGCGCGAGTACGGCGTCTCGCAGCTGCCGGTGCTCAAGGCCGAGCCGCCCGTGGTGACCGGTGAGGTCGCCGGCTCGATCGCCGAGCGGGATCTGCTCGACGCGCTGTTCACCGGTCAGGCCCACCTGCACGACACGATCGAGCGGCACATGGGCGACCCGCTGCCGATGATTGGTGGGGGTCAGCCGGTCAGCGAGGCGGTGGGTCTGCTGGAGAAGTCCGACGCAGCGCTGGTCCTGGTCGACGGCAAGCCCAAGGGCGTCCTGACCCGCCAGGACCTCCTGTCCCACCTAGGCGCCCACTAAGTCCCCCCCGACCCCCCCCACGCCCCACATCGCCGATCTTGCGTTTTCTGTCGGCCATACGCGGCTTGTACCCCATTTGCCGCCACAGAAAGTGCAAGATCGGCGGGGGCGGGGGCGGGGGCGGGGGTGGGGGTGGGGTGGGGGCGGGGTGGGGCGGGGTGGGGTGGGGCTAGAGGGGGCGGGTGTAGCGGAGTTGGGGTGCGAGGGTTGTGCCGATGTGCTCCTCGCGCTTCGTGCCGGTCGGGGTCCAGCCGCCGCGCTCGTAGAAGGACCGGGCGTGGGCGTTGGCCTGAAGCACCCACAGCACGGCACGCCGCCAGCCCCGCGCACGCATGGCGTCCAGGGCGTCCACCATCAGGGTGCGACCGACACCTCGGCCCTGCTCGGCCGGGTCGAGGTGGATCGCGTTGAGCAGCCCGGTGGCCGGGTCGTCCTCGTCGTCCGGGCCCAGGTGGCTGAACCCGACCAACGCCCCGGCCCGCTCGGCCACCGTCATCCGGTGGGTGTCCCGCTCCCAGAGCCACCGTTCGACCCAGTACCGGCCCATCGCCTCCGGTGTCGGGTCAGCCAGCGCCTCGGCCGGCAGGAATGCGGAGTACGCGGCGACCCGGGAGCGCTGGTGCAGGGCGCCCACCGCCATCAGGTCGTCGTCGGTCGCGGGGCGGAGCGTGATGGTCATTCGGCCGAGGCTACCCGGCGTGGGGGAAGCTGCACCGTGGTCAGATCCTCGGCGATGATCAGCTCACCGTCGAAGTGCGCGCGGGCCTCGTCGTGGAACCGGCGCGGGTCGGGGTAGCGCTGGGAGAAGTGGGTGAGCACGAGTCGGCGTACCCCGGACTCGGTCGCCACCCGGGCGGCCTGCGCCGCGGTCAGGTGGCCGACCTCGGCGGCGAGCGCGGCCTCCGACTCCAGGAAGGTCGACTCGATGACCAGCAGGTCGGCGTGCTCGGCGAGGGCGTAGACCCCGTCGCAGAGGCCGGTGTCCATCACGAACGCGAACCGCTGCCCGTGCCGGGGCACGCTCACCTCGTCGCGGGTGACGCGGCGTCCGTCGAGGTCGAGGTGCCCGACGCGGATCAGCTCGCCGACGGCCGGGCCGGCGATGCCGTACGCGGCCAGCTTCTCCGGCAGCATCCGGTGCCCGTCCGGCTCGATCAGCCGGTAGCCGTACGTCTCGATGGGGTGCCGGAGCCGGCGTGCCTCCAGCGTGCCGCAGCGCAGGGCGATCCGCTGCCCGTCGGCCTCGATGGGCTCGACCTGCAGCTCGGCGGTCTCGTAGAAGGATGTGGCGTACCGCAACCGGGCGAAGTATTCGGCCCCGCCGGCGGGGAAGTGCACGGCGACCGGGTGCGCCACCCGGTCCAGGGAGAGTCGCTGGATGGTGCCGGGCAGGCCGAGGCAGTGATCGCCGTGGAAGTGTGTGACGCAGATCCGGGTCAGGTCGGTGGCGGTGACCGTGGTGTGCAGGAGCTGACGCTGGCTGCCCTCACCCGGGTCGAAGAGGATCACCTCGTCGTCCCAGCGCAACACGTACCCGTTGTGGTTGCGCTGACGGGTCGGCGCCTGGCTGGCCGTCCCCAGCACCACCAGCTCGCGCATGGACATCGCCACTCCTGCGGATATGGAGCGACCCCCGGGGCGCTCCGCGCATGTGCGCGGGCCGGCTGGACTTGGCCGGCACCCCGGGGGTCGGGTGGCTGTCGTGGATTCGCCGCACCGCTGCCACACGGTCTCGACGATGGTGCTTTTGCCTGCCTCGCGGCAGGCCGATCACTGTCGAGGACAGCGGCTAGCTGACAGCCACCTCACGAGTCCGATTGCTATACAAGTCTGGACCACCTCCTTTCACGTGTACGGCCACGTTATCGAGTTCTCGTCGGGCTCGGCAACGGATTTCGATCACAGGGCCGAACGGGAATGCCCGCGACCGCCGGGCATCACGCGTGAGCAGCGGCCAGCCAGCGGTGCCTCGACCGGTGAAGGTCGGGTCGACGTGTCCCATGCCGAACAGCACTTCGGGGCGCTGTGTCGTGGTCAGCCGCCGGCCCGGGCCACGCCGACCGGGCAGCTCAGCCCGTTCGGGCCGTGGTTGCAGTACCCGTTCGGGTTCTTGGTCGGCGCGAGGTACTGCTGGTGGTAGTCCTCGGCGAAGTAGTAGCTGCCGAGCGGGGCGATCTCGGTGGTGATCTCACCCTTGCCGGCCCGCGTCACGATCGGCTGGAACGCGTCCCGGGACGACTCGGCGATGGCCCGCTGCTCGTCGGTGGTCGTGTAGATCGCCGAGCGGTACTGGGTGCCCACGTCGTTGCCCTGGCGCATGCCCTGGGTCGGGTCGTGGTTCTCCCAGAAGACCTTCAGCAGATCCTCATAGTTGATCTTGCTGGGGTCGTACACCACCTGGACGACCTCGGCGTGCCCGGTCCGGCCGGAGCACGTCTCCTCGTACGTCGGGTTCTTGGTGATGCCACCCGCGTAGCCGGCGGAGGTGGTGTAGACGCCGGGCAGCGTCCAGAACAGCCGCTCGGCGCCCCAGAAACAGCCCATGCCGAAGACCGCGACCTGAAAGCCGTCCGGGAACGGGCCCTTCAACGGCGTACCCAGCACCTCGTGGCGGTCGGCGACCGGCATGGCGATCGGGCGGCCCGGCAGGGCCTGGTCGGGCGTGACCATCTCGGCCTTCATACGGCGCAGAAACACGGTGGGGATCTCCTCTCGTACCGCTCGCAGCGTGCAACACCGGAGGGTCCTGCTTCCTTACCCGTGTGACAGTGGCTCAGGCCCACCCGGGAGCCCCGTCGCGACCCGGTCCGCGTACGTCTGGGCCTCGGTGTCGTCGTCGTACCGGGTGCGCGGCCAGAAGAAGCCACGCAGCCCGTCGCCCCTGGTGCGCGGAACCACATGGGTGTGCAGGTGAGGCACCGATTGGGACACCTTGTTGTTCAGCGCCACGAACGTCCCACCGGCGCCCAGGGCGGTCTCGACCGCCACCGCCAGCCGCTGGACCATGGCGAAGTAGCCGGGCAGCAGGTCGGCCGGCAGCTCGGCCAGGGTCACCAGGTGCACCCGGGGCACCACCAGCACATGCCCCTTGAACACCGGCCGGGTGTCCAGGAACGCCACCCCGTCCGGGGTGTCGGCCACCCGGAACGCCGGCACCTCGCCCGCCACGATCCCGCAGAACACGCAACCGCTCATCGGGCCAGGCTATGCCGACGGTCGGGCTGGATCCGGCGCCCCCGCACGCGCCCTGAC
This sequence comes from Micromonospora sp. CPCC 205558, assembly GCF_036902955.1. NCBI lineage: Bacteria > Bacillati > Actinomycetota > Actinomycetes > Micromonosporales > Micromonosporaceae > Micromonospora > Micromonospora sp. CPCC 205558. The sequence goes on along the minus strand of NZ_JBAKHR010000025.1, from coordinate 65,227 downwards.
TGTGCTATCCATTCATGTGAATGGATCAGCGCGGGGGTGACGTGCCATGGCGACGACGTCGCCCGGCCGGCCGGGCGCGGTGGCCCGCCGCCCGGCGGATGCCGTCGCACCGACGATCCGACTCCTCGGTGCGATCTGACGACCCCGGCCATCGGCGTCCGCGCCGATGCTCCGAAAGGACCAACCTTGCAGATCAGAAGAGGCTTCACAGCGGCGCTCGCGGCGCTGACCGCCGGGCTGCTCGTCGGCGCGGTCCCGGGCCACGCCCAGGCGGCTGTCACGCCGACCGCGACCCCACTGCCCTTGAAGACGGTCGCCGACGTGGTGTCGGCCGGTGACCGGGTCTTCGTCAGCGGTGGTCGCTCGTCGACCGACGTCGTGGTGACCAGTGCGACAGGCGCGCTGGTCGGCACCCTGTCAGGCCTGCCCGGCCCCACCGACCTGCTGGTCAGTGCCGACCGGCGGACGCTCTACGTGGCGCTGCCCGCCGCCAACGCCATCGCGGCCTTCGACACCGGCTCGTTGATCGAGTCGGCCCGGTACGACACCGGTGCTGGCGAATGCCCGTCGTCGCTCGCGTTGACCGGCCGTTACCTGTGGTTCGGCTACGGCTGCGACCAGTGGGGCGGCAACATCGGCCAGATCGACCTCGGCCGCCAGCCGGCCCGGCTGGCCACCCAGGTCGCCGACCAGGACTTCTACGACGCGCCGCTGCTCACCGCAGCGAGCCAGAACCGGGCGGTGCTGCTCGCCGGACAGCCGTCGTTGAGCCCGGCGTCGGTGTACGCGTACGGCATCGGCGCTGCGGGCACCCTGAGCACCCTGCGGACGAACGCCTGGTCGGTGCTGGGCAGCAACCTGCGGGACATCGCCCTCGACCCGACCGGCACCACCCTCTACACCGCCGCCGGGGCGCCCTACGAGGTGCAGGCGTTCCCGTTCGCCGACATCAGCGCCCCCTCCGCGACCTACCCGACGGGCGCGTACCCGAATGCTGTCGAGGTCTCCCGCGACGGCACCCGGATCGCCGGCGGCGCGGACGCCAGCTACGACCCGGACGTCTTCGTCTTCACCCCGGACGGCACCGAGCTGGCCCGCTTCGAGCTCGGCGACGAACTCAGCAGTGGCGCGCTGGCCTGGTCGCCGAACGGCGCCCGCCTCTACGCGGTCGCCTACGACTGGACCGGCGTCGACCAGGCCACCCTGCACGTCCTGCCGATCCCGGCCGCCTGACCGGCCGTTTCGTCGATCCGCGGGCGGAGGCCGGGCCGGATGGTCCGGCCTCCGCCCGGGAGCGCGGGTTCCGTGCCAGCCCGCGCCGGCGGGGCACTAGCCTCACCAGAATGAGTCACGGCTTCGAGACGCTCGCCATCCACGCCGGTCAGGACCCTGAGGCCCGCACCGGCGCGGTGATCCCACCGATCTACCAGACCAGCACGTACGCCCAGGACGCCGTCGGCGCACCTCGCCTCGGCTATGAGTACAGCCGGTCCGGCAACCCGACCCGTGACGCGCTCCAGGAGTGCCTGGCGGCGCTGGAGGGCGGGCCGGTGGCGCTGGCCTTCGCCAGCGGCCTGGCGGCGGAGGACACCCTGCTGCGGGCCGTGTGCCAGCCCGGTGACCACGTGGTGATCCCGGACGACGCGTACGGCGGCACCTACCGGCTCTTCGCCCGGGTCGCCCAGCGCTGGGGCCTGGAGTTCAGCCCGGCCAAGGTCTCTGACCCGGCCGCGATCCGGGCGGCGGTGCAGCCCGGTCGTACGAAGATCGTCTGGGTGGAGACGCCGACCAACCCGTTGCTCGGCATCGCCGACATCGCCGCCCTGGCCGCCGTGGCGCACGACGCGGGCGCCCTGCTGGTGGTGGACAACACCTTCGCCTCGCCGTACCTCCAGCAGCCGATCGCCTTCGGCGCGGACGTGGTGGTGCACTCCACCACCAAGTACATCGGTGGGCACTCCGACGTGGTCGGTGGCGCGCTCGTCGTCGCCGACGCCGGGCTCGGCGAGGAGTTGCGCTACCACCAGAACGCGATGGGCGCGATCAACGGCCCGTTCGACGCCTGGCTCACCCTGCGGGGCATCAAGACCCTCGGGGTACGCATGGACCGGCACTGCGACAACGCCGAGCGGCTCGCCGGGTACCTCGACGGGCACGCCAAGGTCGCCCAGGTGATCTATCCGGGGCTGCCCTCGCACCCCGGTCACGAGGTGGCAGCCAAGCAGATGCGCCGGTTCGGCGGCATGATCTCCTTCCGCGCCGCGGGTGGGGAGGAGCACGCCGTGGACATCTGCAACCGGGCCAAGCTCTTCGTGCTCGCCGAGTCGCTGGGCGGCGTGGAATCCCTGATCGAGCACCCGGGGCGGATGACACACGCAAGTGCTGCCGGCTCGCCGCTTGAAGTTCCCGGCGATCTCGTGCGACTGTCTGTCGGCATCGAGACGGTCGACGACCTACTCGCCGATCTGGAGCAGGCGCTGGGCTGACCGCTGGGGAAGGATGGCCGTGCAGGACATCATGGCGACCTGGGTCGGAGCGACCGCAAAGCAGATCGCCCGGGGCGTACGCCGAGGGGACGTCTCGGCGACCCAGGTCGTCGCCGACCACCTCGAGTACATCTCCCGAGCCGACCGTGAGCTGGCCGCGTTCCGCGCCGTTCGCGGCGGTGAGGCGATCACCGAGGCGGAGAAGGTCGACGAGCAGGAGGACCTGGCCAACCTGCCGCTGGCCGGGGTCCCGGTGGCGGTCAAGGAGAACACCCCGGTCGCCGGCCTGCCCACCTGGAACGGGTCGGCCGCCGCCCGCACCGACGTCGCGGAAGCCGACCACGAGGTGGTGCGTCGGCTGCGCGGCGCCGGTGCGGTGATCCTCGGCGTGACCCGGATGCCGGAGCTGGGTCTGTGGGCGCTCACCGACGACGACAGCGCGGTGACCCGTAACCCGTGGGACAGCACGCGTACCCCTGGTGGGTCCTCGGGTGGCGCGGCCGCTGCGGTCGCCGCCGGGCTGGTGCCGATCGCGCACGCCAACGACGGTCTCGGCTCGATCCGGATTCCCGCGGCCTGCTGCGGACTTGTCGGGCTCAAGCCCGGCCGGGGCGTGGTCCCCTGCCAGCTCGGGGCGGACGACTGGTTCGGCCTCACCGAGCACGGCATGCTGACCAGCACGGTCGCCGACGCGGCGGTCGGCTTCTCGGTGCTCGCCGGTCGGCGTCCCGAGAAGCTCGTACCGCCGCAGCGGCTGCGGGTGGGCGTCTCGTTGCGCTCCCCGGTGCGCGGTGTGACGCCGGACGCGCCCAACCGGGACGCGGTCGCCGCCGCCGGTCGGCTCCTCGCCGCCGCCGGGCACGACACGGTGCCGGCCGATCCGGTCTACCCCACCGCGCTCGGCCTCCAGGGCATCGCCACCTGGCTCGCCGCAGCCGCCACCGACGTCCGGGCCTCCGGCGTGGAGCGGCGTGGTCTGCAACGGCGTACCCGGCGGCACGTCGCGCTGGGCGAGTGGGCGCAGCGTCGCGGCTACGTGCGGGAGGCGGACCGGGCCGCCTGGCGGCAACGGTCGGTCGACTTCTTCACCGACCACTCGGTCGACCTGCTGCTCACCCCGGCGCTGGCGAGCGCGCCGCCGGAGGCGGCCCGCTGGTCGGAGCGGTCCTGGCGGGCGAACATGTCAGCGAACATCCGCTACGCGCCGTACGCCGCGCCCTGGAACATCGCCGGCCTGCCGGCGGTCGTCGTGCCGGTCGGCCGCCGCCCGGACGGCCTGCCGGTCGCCGTGCAACTGGTCGGGCCGCCCGGCTCGGAGCTGCTGCTGCTCGGGGTGGCCGGTCAGTTCGAGATGGCCGCCCCGTGGACGCGCCACGCTCCCGGCTACCCCCGGGTCGGCACGGGGTCACCAGCCACCACCTGATCGCGACGATGGGCGCGGCGTCGGACATGCCGGTGTCGCCGCTGAGGGCCCCGGAGGCGGGTGGCACGATCGGGGCATGACGGATTTGGTCGGTCTCGACGACGTGCGGGCCGCACGGGAGTTGCTCGCCGGGGTCACCCGCACCACCCCGCTGGAGCCGTCCCGCCCGCTCAGCGCGGCGCTGGGCGGGCCGACCTGGCTCAAGTGCGAGAACGTGCAGCGCGCCGGCTCGTACAAGGTGCGGGGCGCGTACGTGCGGATCTCCCGGTTGTCGGCGGCGGAGCGGGAGCGCGGTGTGGTCGCGGCGAGCGCGGGCAACCACGCGCAGGGCGTCGCCCTCGCCGCCGGCCTGGTCGGCACGCACGCCACCGTCTTCATGCCGGTCAACGCGCCGCTGCCGAAGGTGGCCGCCACCAAGGGGTACGGCGCGCAGGTGGAGTTGGCCGGGAACACCGTCGACGAGTCGCTGGTCGCCGCGCACACGTACGCCGAGCGCACCGGCGCGGTGCTGATCCACCCGTTCGACCACGCCGATGTGATCGCCGGGCAGGGCACGGTGGCGCTGGAGATCCTCGAACAGTGCCCGGACGTGAAGACGATCATTACCGGGGTCGGTGGCGGCGGCCTGATCTCGGGCATGGCGGTGGCTGCGAAGGCGTTGCGACCGGACGTCCGGATCATCGGCGTGCAGGCAGCCGGCGCGGCGGCGTTCCCGCCCTCACTGGTGGCGGGGGAGCCGGTCCGGCTGCCGGCCTTCGCCACCATCGCCGACGGCATCGCGGTCGGCCGGCCGGGCGAGATCACCTTCAACCATGTGCGCAAGCTGGTCGACGAGATCGTCACGGTCTCCGAAGAGGACATCTCCCGGGCCCTGCTGATGTTGCTGGAGCGCGGCAAGCAGGTGGTCGAGCCGGCCGGCGCGGTCGGGGTCGCCGCGCTGCTGGCCGGTGTGGTCGAGGTGGAGACGCCGGTGGTCGCGGTGCTCTCCGGCGGCAACATCGACCCGTTGCTGATGCTGCGGGTGATCGAGCACGGGTTGGCCGCCGCGGGTCGCTACCTGCGGGTGACCGTCCGCTGTTCGGACCGGCCGGGGCAGCTGGCGTCGTTGCTCAGCCAGATCGCCGAGCACCGGGCCAACGTGGTGGACGTGGAGCATCAGCGGGCCAACCCGCACCTTGGTCTCGGCGAGGTGGAGGTGGCGCTGTCGGTGGAGACCCGGGGCGTCGAGCACTCGGACACGCTGATCAGCGCCTTGCGGGCCAGCGGCTACCAGGTGGTCTTCGCGGCCGAGGCGTGACACCGGTAGGTGCCACGCCTCGGATGCGCTGTGTTTCGGCAGTGGGTGCGGGAGTCTGTCGGCCCGGCCCGCTGCGGTTGGCGACGGGTCAGCCGGAGAACGGCTCGAAGCTGACCACTGTCACCTTGATGTCGGCGCCGCTGGGCGCCGTGTAGGTGCAGGTCTGCCCGGCGCGGCCGCCCAGGATCGCCTTGCCCAGCGCGGACTCGGGGCTGTAGACGGTCAGGTCGGTGGTGGCGGCGATCTCCCGGGAACCGAGCAGGAAGGTCTCGGTGTCGTTCGTGTCGTCGTCGAAGTAGATCGTCACCACCATGCCCGGCGACACCGCGTCCGCCGTCGGCGCCGCGCCGACCTTCGCGGTGCGCAGCAGCTCCTGGAGGTAGCGGATGCGGCCCTCGGCCTTGCCCTGCTCCTCGCGGGCGGCGTGGTAGCCGCCGTTCTCCTTCAGGTCGCCCTCCTCGCGCCGAGCGTTGATTTCGGCTGCGATCGCCGGACGGTTGGCGATGTGCTCGTCGAGCTCGGCCTGGAGGCGGTCGTACGCGTCCTGGGACAGCCAGGTGGCGGGCGCCTCGTTGCCAGTGGACACAGGCGTTCTCCTCAGTTGTGCGTGGCTGGCTGACAGGTGAACTACCAAGTTACCAGTGCGGTACGACACAGCGTGTCGGCCATCACCGCCGGTGTCCGGATCCGACACCGGCGGTAGGCGCTCAGTCAGCCCCGTTGTCGGTGCTGTTCGGGCAGCTCAGGACGGTGCTTGGCAGCGCAGGACCTCACCGATGAACGGCCGCGCGGTGGTGGTCAGGCGGTGTCGGGTCGTGACGTGCCGATCCCCGGCGTCGGCGGTCACGGTGACCTGTTCCCGGGCCACCTCGGCACCGGCGCGGTCCCGGGCCCGCAGCACGCAGACAGCCGATCCACCCGGCGGGACGGTCACCCGAAAGTCGACAAACACCTGCTTGTCCGTGATGTCGGTATACGTAATCACCTGGGCGTCGTAGACCGGGTCGCCGTACTGGCGGTAGAGCCGGACCGAGATCACGGTCAGCGTCGCCACGAGCGCCAACAGCGCCAGCGCGGCCAGCAGCGTACGGCGGCGCTTGCCGCCCGTTGCCCGACGGCGGCCGTAGCGCCCGGCCGGAAATACCGGCGCGCCTGGTGAAATTGTGGCGTGCGTCTCGGTCACCGGCGGGTATCTCCTGGCGTGGTTGTCGGGGGCATCGGCAAGAATGGCAGAGCCCCATCCTCCCACCCGGTCCAGCGGCAGGAATAGCAGGTCATGCCTGGCGCTGCGGGCCGACGACGGGTGCGGCGAGGAAAGATCCCGGCAGGTCAGCCGGTTGAGCCCGGTCGGGTCCACCGTCCGGCACAGACGAGGAGCGCCGAAGTTGGCAGAGCAACTGCGTCTCATGGCCGTGCACGCGCACCCGGACGACGAGTCGAGCAAGGGCGCGGCGACGACGGCGAAGTATGTCGCCCAGGGGGTGGACGTCCTGGTCGTGACGTGCACGGGCGGCGAGCGCGGGAGCGTGCTCAACCCCAAGCTCGATCGGCCCGACGTGTGGGCCAACATCGGCGAGATCCGGCGGGCCGAGATGGACGCCGCGCGGGCGATCCTCGGCGTCGACCAGGCCTGGCTGGGCTTCGTCGACTCGGGCCTGCCCGAGGGCGATCCGCTGCCGCCGCTGCCCGAGGGTTGTTTCGCCCTGCAGGACGTCGAGGTCGCCGCGGGCCCGCTGGTGCGGCTGATGCGGGAGTTCCGTCCGCACGTCGTGACCACGTACGACGAGGAGGGTGGCTACCCGCACCCGGACCACATCATGTGTCACAAGGTGAGCATGGCCGCCTTCGAGGCCGCCGGTGACCCGGAGCGCTACCCGGAGCTGGGCGCGCCCTGGCAGCCGCTGAAGCTCTACTACGACATCGGCTTCTCCAAGGGCAAGATCATGGCGCTGCACGAGGGCATGCTGGCCGCCGGTCTGGAGTCGCCCTACGAGGAGTGGCTCAAGCGGTGGGAGGATCGGCCCGACAAGGGCCCCCGCATCACCACCCGGGTGGAGTGCGCCGAATACTTCTCGGTCCGCGATGACGCGCTGCGCGCCCACGCGACCCAGGTCGACCCGGACGGCTTCTGGTTCCACGTGCCGATGGAGCTGCAGCAGCGCGCCTGGCCGACCGAGGATTTCGAGCTGGCCCGCTCGATGGTCGACAGCCCGCTGCCCGAGTCTGATCTCTTCGCGGGCGTGCGGGAGACGGCGCACGCGCGCTGATTCCCGGCAGGGCTACCCTGGTTACCAACCGCACATCGGAGGAACGCCATGCTGACCGCTGCCCAGGTGCTCGCGGAGAACAACTTCGGGGACACCCGCACGGGTGGTCTGGCCGGGCCGATGGGCCTCTTCCTCATCCTGCTGCTGGCCACCGCGACCATCCTGCTGATCCGCAACATGAACGCTCGGCTGCGCCGCCTGCCGGACCGTTTCCCCCAGCAATCCGGGCAGACCGACCCGACCAGGGCCGATGCGTCAGTCGTCGATCCGACAGACGGGACCGGGGGGCGCGATTCATCCCCGCCCGCTCCCAGTGGGCACCAGCAGCACCTGAACGGATAGTCGGCGCATGAATCACGCCGAACCGGGTGGTCGCCCCCTGTTGCGACCACCCGGTTTGGCTTAGCCTTCCGCCGGGGGGACCAAAAGTCTCCGAGCCGTGTGCGGAAGGGGGCGCCGATGACCAGCACAGCACCGGCCGCCCGCCGCGACGTCGGTCGGTCGGCTGACGGGGGAGGTCGATGACCTCCGGTCCGGCCGACGACCCGTTCGATCGGCTCGGGGTGCGTGGCACACCGGGCCGGTTGCTCGTGCTCACCGCCGCCGTCACGTTGACCGCCCTGGCCGCCGCAGCGGTCGGGTTGGCCCTCCCGGTCCGGCTGCCGGCCGACGACCCCCTCGGCGGTCCGGCCCGCTTCGGCATCGCCGTCGCCGTCCTGGCCCTCGCCCAGTTCGCCCGGCTGCGGTTCCGCTCGCCCGCGGGCATGGTCAGCATCACCTGGGGCGAGGCTGCCCTGATCGTCTGCCTCTACCTGACTCCAGCCGGCTGGCTCCCGGCCGCCACGCTGCTCGGCACCGGGCTGGCCTGGACGATACTGTCACTGCACAACGACCGCCGCCCGGCCCTGGAGATCGTCCGGATCGCCGCGTCGCTCGCCGCCGCGTCGGCACTGGCGGTGTCCGTGACCACCGCGCTCGGGCGGCCGCTCCTCTCTCCGCCCACCCCGATGCTGGCGCTGGCCGTGATCGCCGGTTCGGTGACGTACCTCCTGGTGACCGCCTGGCTGGGCGGCGTGACGCTGGGGCTGCGGCACGGGCTGCCGTTCGGGCCACCACTGCTCGCCGCGCTGCGCGGCAAGCTGCTGATGTTCGTCGGCAACGTGGCGGTCGGCCTCGTGGTGGTCGCTCTGCTGGAGCTCGACCCGCGCTGGCTGCTGTTGTTGCCACCGCTGCTGTGGCTGCTGCAACAGACCTACCGTTACCGGCTGCGCTCCGATCAGGAGCGCCGCACCTGGCGCGCCTTCGCCGAGGCCACCGCGGCCCTCAACCAGCTCGACGAGCGGGGCGTGGCCACCGCGGCGGTCACCGGGGCGCTGACACTGTTCAACGCCGAACTGGTGGACGTCGACGTGGCCCGAGCCGACGGCCAGTGGCGCCGCTACCGGGGCGATGCCGGCGGTCAGCTGGTCGACCGGGAGACCGACCCACCGGACCAGTCGGACCCGGACGAGCACGAGCTGAGCCGGGCGCTGTCGGTCGGTGCCGCCCCGGTCGGTCGGCTGCGGGTGCGGTTCCCCCGCTCGGCCCCGCCCACGGCCCGGGAACGCGACGCGGTGGCCGCGTTCGGTGACGCGCTCGCCGCCGCGCTGCACGACGCCGCGACCCACCACGAGCTGCGGTTGGTGACCGCCCGTTCGTCGTACGAGGCGGTGCACGACCCGCTCACCGGGCTCGCCAACCGGGCGGCGATGCTGAGCAAGGGCGATCAGTCGCTGCGACAGCTCAGCCACGATCACCCGGTGGCGCTGCTGCTGCTGGACATCAACCAGTTCAAGGAAGTCAACGACACCCTCGGCCACGCGGCTGGCGACCAGCTGCTGCGGCTGACCGCGAACCGACTCAACGCGCTGGTCCGCCCCGGCGACCTGCTCGGCCGGCTCGGTGGCGACGAGTTCGCCCTCCTGCTCACGGCGGTGCCGGTGCTCGGCGACCGGACCGCCCCGATGGCCCACGCGTTACGCCAGGCACGCGAGATCGCCGAGCGGCTGGCCGCGCCGACCGAGGTGGCCGGCGTACGGATGTCCATCGAGGTCTCGGTCGGGGTTGTGGTGGCCGCCGCTGGCACCGCGGACCTGACCGAGCTGCTGCGTCGCGCCGACATCGCGATGTACCAGGCCAAGGAGGGCGGTGGCAACGTCGCCGCGTACGACGGCACGCGTGACGCCGCCAGCACCGACCAGCTCGCCCTGTTGGCCGAGCTGCGTGAGGCGTTGAAGGTCGACGATCAGCTGGTGCTGGCACTGCAGCCGGCGGTCGACCTGGCCACCGGTGCGCCCACCGGGGTGGAGGCGCTGATCCGTTGGCAGCACCCCCGGCGTGGGTGGCTGAACCCGGCCGACTTCATCCGGCCGGTGGAGAACAGCGAGCAACTCGGCACCTTCACCCGCTACGTGCTGAACAAGGCGCTCAGCGTGGCCGCCGGGTGGGCCCGGGAGGGGTTGGACGTCCCGATCTCGGTAAACCTCTCGGCGCGCAGCCTGCTCGACCCCCGGTTGCCGGTGGAGATCGCTGACGCGTTGCGCCGCCACCAGGTGCCGCCGCACCGGCTCGTTCTGGAGATCACCGAAACGGTGGTGATGAGCGAACTGGAGGTCATCGACGAGGTGCTGGCGACGCTGAGGTCGATGGGCGTGCAACTCGCGGTCGACGACTTCGGCACCGGCTTCTCGTCGCTGACATTCCTCACCCGGATCGCGGTGGACGAGCTGAAGGTGGACCGCTCCTTCGTCATCCGGATGGCCGACTCGCCGGAAGCCGCCGCGATCGTCCGGACGACAGTGGGCCTCGCCCACGAGTTGGGTTTGCGGGTGGTCGCCGAAGGGGTGGAGACCGCCGAACAACGGTTGGCCCTGGCCGAGTTGGGTTGCACCTCGGCGCAGGGCTACCACTTCTTCAAGCCGATGCCGGCGGACAAGATCGGCGCGGTGCTGGGGTCGCTGCGCGACTCGGCGGAGTCGAACGTGTTCCGGCTCCGCGCCGACGGCGCGTCCTGACCGTCCGGGTGGAGCCCGCGCGCTCCGCGCCGGGGCTGGCTATGGTCGTCAGGTGAACCGACTCGTCGACGCCACCAGCCCGTACCTGCTCCAGCACGCCGACAACCCGGTCGACTGGTGGCCCTGGTCGGACGAGGCGTTCGCCGAGGCGAAGCGGCGAGACGTTCCGGTGCTCATCTCGGTGGGCTATGCGGCCTGCCACTGGTGCCACGTGATGGCGCACGAGTCGTTCGAGAACGCGCAGGTCGGCGCCCTGATGAACGACAACTTCGTGTCGATCAAGGTGGATCGTGAGGAGCGCCCGGACGTGGACGCGGTCTACATGACCGCGACCCAGGCGATGACCGGCCAGGGCGGCTGGCCGATGACAGTCTTCGCCACCCCGGACGGCACCCCGTTCTTCTGCGGCACCTACTTCCCGCGACCCAACTTCGTCCAGTTGCTCCAGTCCGTCGCCACCGCCTGGCGGGAGCAGCGTGAGGCGGTGCTGGGCCAGGGCGCCGCTGTGGTCGAGGCGATCGGCGGCGCGCAGGCCGTCGGTGGCCCCACCGCCCCGCTGGACGCCCCGCTGCTCGACGCGGCGGCCGCCAAGCTGGCCAGCGAGTACGACGCCACGAACGGCGGGTTCGGTGGCGCCCCGAAGTTTCCGCCGCACATGAACTTGCTCTTCCTGCTGCGCCACCACCAGCGCACCGGCGACCCGGGCAGCCTGGAGATCACCCGGCACACCGCCGAGGCGATGGCCCGGGGCGGCATCTACGACCAGCTCGCGGGCGGCTTCGCCCGGTATTCGGTGGACGCGCACTGGACGGTGCCGCACTTCGAGAAGATGCTCTACGACAACGCGCTGCTGCTGCGGGTCTACACGCAGCTGTGGCGCCTCACCGGTGACCCGCTGGCCCGCCGGGTGGCCCGGGACACCGCCCGGTTCCTCGCCGACGAGCTGCACCGGCCGGGGCAGGGGTTCGCGTCGGCGTTGGACGCCGACACCGAGGGCGTCGAAGGGCTCACCTACGCCTGGACGCCCGCCCAGCTCGTCGAGGCGTTGGGCGAGGAGGACGGCCGGTTCGCCGCCGACCTGTTCACCGTCACCGACGAGGGGACCTTTGAACACGGCATGAGCGTGCTGCGGCTCGCCCGGGACGTGGACGACGCCGCGCCCGAGGTGCGTGCCCGCTGGCAGCAGGTGGTCGGGCGGCTGCTCGCTGCCCGGGACACCCGCCCGCAGCCGGCCCTCGACGACAAGGTGGTGGCCGCCTGGAACGGCCTGGCGATCACCGCGATCGCCGAGTTCCAGCAGGTCGCCGCCGGGTACGTGTCCCCGCAGGACGAGGATGCCAACCTGATGGACGGCGTCACCATCGTCGCCGACGGGGCGATGCGGCAGGCCGCCGAGCACCTGGCCACCGTGCACCTGGTGGACGGCCGGCTGCGCCGGGTCTCCCGGAATGGCAAGGTCGGCGAGCCGGCCGGTGTCCTGGAGGACTACGGCTGTGTGGCCGAGGCCTTCTGCGCGCTGCACCAGCTCACCGGCGAGGGCCGCTGGCTCACCCTGGCCGGCGAGCTCCTGGACACCGCCCTGGCGCACTTCGCCGCACCCGGTGGCGCCTTCTACGACACTGCCGACGACGCGGAGCGGCTCGTCGCCCGGCCGGCCGACCCGACCGACAACGCCACCCCGTCGGGCCGGTCGGCGTTGATCGCCGGGCTGGTGGCGTACACGGCGTTGACCGGGGAGACGCGCTACCGGGAGGCCGCCGAAGCGGCACTGGGCACTGTCGCGCCGATCGTCGGGCAGCACCCCCGGTTCACCGGGTACGCGGCCATGGTCGGCGAGGCGTTGCTGTCCGGGCCGTACGAGATCGCCGTGGTCACCGACGACCCGGCCGGCGACCCCCTGGTGGCCGCCGCCCACCGGCACGCCCCGCCCGGAGCGGTGGTCGTCGCCGGGCGTCCGGACCAGCCGGGTGTGCCGCTGCTCGCCGACCGTCCGCTGGTCGAGGGGCGGTCCGCCGCGTACGTCTGCCGGGGTTTCGTCTGCCAGCGGCCGGTCACCTCGGTCGAGGAGTTGGTCGCCGAGCTGGGCTGAGCGCACGGCCACGCCCGGTAATCGTCCGCGCCGCCCGCCGGATGGTCTCCCCAGTGCGTCCCGAGGTGGATCGCCGGCCCTCCGGGTGGGCGCGTCGGTGGCCCGGATAGGCTGGCCGCGCTATGGATTCCCGTACCGGTCTGCCAGTTGTCGGCATGGTGGGTGGTGGCCAGCTGGCCCGGATGACCCACCAGGCCGCGATCGCCCTCGGCCAGTCACTGCGTGTGCTCGCTACCTCCCCTGACGACGGCGCGGCGCTGGTCGCCGCCGACGTCCAGTACGGCGACCACACCGACCTGGCCGCCCTGCGCACCTTCGCCAAGGGCTGCGACGTCGTCACCTTCGACCACGAGCACGTGCCCTCCGAGCACATCCGCACGCTGGCTGCGGAAGGGGTGCCCCTGTACCCGCCGGCGGACGCGCTGCTGCACGCCCAGGACAAGCAGGTCATGCGGGAACGCCTGACCGAGCTGGGTGCGCCCAACCCGGTGTGGCGGCCGGTCGGCGAGCCTGCTGACCTGGTCGGCTTCGGCGAGCAGGTCGGCTGGCCGGTGGTGCTCAAGGCGGCGCGCGGCGGCTACGACGGTCGGGGCGTCTGGATGGTCGACGACGCCGCGCAGGCCACCGAGCTGGCGACCACGCTGCTCGCTGGCGGCACCCGGCTGATCGTCGAGGAGCGGGTGCCGCTGCGGCGGGAGTTGGCCGTGCAGGTGGCCCGCTCGCCGTTCGGTCAGGTGGCCGCGTACCCGGTGGTCGAGACGGTGCAGCGCGACGGCATCAACGTGGAGGTGCTGGCCCCGGCGCCGGGCCTGGACGAGGAGTTGGCGGTCTCCGCGCAGCAGCTCGCCATCGACCTGGCCACCGCGCTCGGGGTGGTCGGCCTGCTGGCGGTGGAGCTGTTCGAGGTGCGCGACGACGCCGGTCGGCCGGCGATCGTGGTCAACGAGCTGGCGATGCGTCCGCACAACTCCGGCCACTGGACCATCGAGGGCGCCCGGACCTCGCAGTTCGAGCAGCACCTGCGGGCGGTGCTGGACTACCCGATGGGTGACACCGCGTTGACCGCCCCGGTGGTGGTGTCGGCGAACGTGCTCGGCGGCGAGCCGGGCGGAATGTCGATCGACGAGCGGTTGCACCACCTTTTCGCCGCCGAGCCGGGTGCCAAGGTGCACCTGTACGGCAAGCAGGTCCGACCCGGCCGCAAGATCGGGCACGTCACGGTGCTCGGGGACGACCTGGACGACCTGCGGGAACGGGCCGCGCGGGCCGCGCGCTGGCTGCGTGAGGGCCACGAGTGAGCAACGGTTTCGGGAACGACGAGAGGGCCGCAGTGAGCACGGTTGGGCTGATCATGGGCAGCGACTCGGACTGGCCGACCATGCGGGCCGCCGCCGAGGCGTTGGACGACTTCGGCGTGGCGTACGAGGTGCGGGTGATCTCGGCGCACCGGACTCCGGTCGCGATGATCGAGTACGGGCGCGACGCCGCCGACCGGGGCCTCAAGGTGATCATCGCGGGGGCTGGGGGTGCCGCGGCGCTGCCCGGCATGGTCGCCTCGGTGACGCCGTTGCCGGTGATCGGTGTGCCGGTGCCGCTGAAGCACCTCGACGGCATGGATTCGCTGCTGTCCATCGTGCAGATGCCGGCCGGGGTCCCGGTCGCCACCGTGTCGATCGGCAACGCCCGCAACGCCGGCCTCCTCGCCGTACGGATCCTCGGTGCCAGCGACGAGGGCCTGCGCGCCAAGATGACGACCTACCAGCAGGACCTGGAGAAGCTGGTGGCAACCAAGGAAGCCGCCCTCCAAGCCACCCTCCGGTAGCCTTCCCGCGCACCCCATCACATCCGCGATCTTGCACTTTCGGTCGATGCTTCGCGGCTTTTACCCCTAGTGTCGCAACAGAAAGTGCAAGATCGCGCGAGAGGGACGCGGGTGACGCGAGCCCGGCCCACTCACCGCGCCCACTCACCCAGGTCGCAGGGACCCTCCGGCCTATCTCATGCCGCGTAGCGCGGTCTGTAGGCGTTCCTGGGCGCGGCGGCGGCGTTCGTTGCTCGCCCCGAGCACCAGTAGCAGGATGCCCACCGGGATCAGCGCCAGCCACGGTCCCAGGCTGAACAGGGCGTGGATCGCCGTGATCGCGGTGACCGACGCGCCGACGATCACCGGGGCCTGCTGCCGACTGGACGAGCCGAAGATCAGCACCGCGACCGCGCCGAGCAGCAGCAGCATCTGCCGCATCGTGCTGGACTCGGTGGCCACCACGATGGCCAGCGTCGGCACGAAGGCCGCGACAAGCGCGGGCCCGTACGCCACCCAGCTGCTCATGTCCGGGCGGTGGCGCAGCTCCAGGACTCCGACGAGGAGGGCCAGCGCGGCGAACGGCAGCGTGTACGCCTCGGGCAGCGCGACGTCGGCGACTCGCATCAGGATCCACCACGCGGTGATCTCACAGACCACCACCGCCCAGAACAGGATTCGGCGTTCCACCGGCCGGCGGCCGGGTCGGGTCGCCGCCACTCCGAGGACAGCGCCCCAGGCGGCCAACAGGGCGGCGATGTGTCGGGGCGAGTCGAAGGCGAGGGCCAACGCGATCAGCGCGGCAGCGTAGCCGGTCCATTCCACGGTGGAGGATTCCCGCTGCGCCTCGGGGCGGCGCAGCCGGGGCAGGGTGGCGGCGAGCACCTGTAGGACCGCGCCGACGGCCAGCACGCCGAACGCGGACCAGACCGCCGCCAGCCCGGCGACCAGGCCGGCGGTGAGCACGAAGAGCTGCGCCATGAGTGAGGCGAAGAGCCAGCCGAGGATGCGCGCCCGCTGGGTGGTGCCGTAGAGCGCCGCCACCGCGCCCACCCCGACCGCGCTGCCGAGGGTGAACAGGGTCATCTGCCGGTCGGCCAGGCTGCCGGCGAGCCCGGCGCTGCCCCCGGCCAGACCGATGACGAACACCAGCACCCGGGCCAGCCGCAGCGAGCGGGCCCGCTCGACCAGTGGCGGTGGTGGGGTCAGCGCGAGACCGAGCACCGCGATGGTGAAGACGGAGAGCGCGGCGACGGTGCTGGCGGGCCAGCCCTGGCCCAGCGCGATGGGTGCGATCAGCAGTGTGACGGCTGCCCCGGGCAGCACCACCGGCACGGCCCGGGACCGCCGTCCACCGCTGAACCCGGTGGCGGCCAGCGCGGCGGTCGCGGTGAGCAGCAGCGCCGTCAGCACATGGGTCGGATTGACCACGTCCGGCGGCGGGGTGAGCAACTGCGGCGGCGGCCCCTGCCAGATCCGGGTGAGTGTGCGGTGCGGCTCGACCAGGGCGGTGACCAGCGCGGGCCCGATCGAGGCGAGTGCCAGGGCGGTCGGTAGCGCTGCCGCGGCCAGCGCGCCAGCGGCCGGGTTGACCCGCCACCGTCGTCGCTCCGGGTCGTCCGGCAGCCGCCGCAGGGCGCCGTCGAGTCGTACGGCCCAGCGCCGGACCGGCTGGGCGGCACCGGTGGGCGGCACCGTGGCGGCGCGGATCAGCTCGGCCAGCACGCCCAGCAGGGCGGCAGCGGCCGCGTAGACGCCGGCGGCGAGGCCGGTGGGGATGGCGGCGAGAGCGCTGATGGTGGCCCCGCCGACCACCGCCACGCTGACCCAGGGCAGATATTGCGGCACCTGCCGCCGGACCGCGGCCACGGCGGCCAAGCCGAGGCTGGTGGCGGCCAGCGCGGCGGTCAGCACCACCTGCGCCGAGTGTTCGAACTCGGCGGCCAGTGCCGCCACCGCACCGGGCAGGGCCAGCAGGGCGGCACCGATCGCCGCGCCACCGATCTGCGCCAGGTGCGGCGGCATCCCCTCGTTGTCGATGTCGGTGACCTGTGGGTCGGCGAGGACGCGGGCCAGCGTGGCCACTACCACGCCGATCAGAGCGATGCTGCCCAACGCCAGCGCCGTGGTCCACGGGCGGACCAGTCCGGCTCCGGCGGCGTGCAGTGCGACGACCCCGGCCACGGTGGCCCGGGACAGCCCGGCGCGCGCCTCCTCCGTGGCCACCGCGGCCATGCCGAACACGGTGGCGACCATCCCGCCGACCAGTACCGGCGACCACCAGGCCAGATCGAAGGCGGCCGGGGCGCCGATCGTGGCGAGCACCACCGCCACGCCGGACACGTCCCAGCGCCAGGGCGGCGGGAGCAGGATGCCGGCGGCGACGGCCAGCAGCGCCAGCGCGACAGGCGCCTGCCAGGCGGCACCGCCGACGGGGGCAGCCGGCCAGCCGCTCAGGTCGCCCTTCCAGATCGGGCCGGGGGTGGCCAGTACGCCGACCCCACCGCGCACCGCCGACCAGCCGGCGAGCACCCCGATCAGGGCACCGCCGACGGTGAGGCCGAGGATCGGCCCACGACGCCACTCCTCCGGCATGCTGCGGGCGCCCACGGCGACCACCAGGAGCAGTGCGGCGGCCACCGCCAACTGCCCACCAGGGGCGAGTACCGCGCCGATCCGTACCAGCGTGGCGATCAGGGCGGTGGTGACCGCCGCGGCGGCCAGGTCCGAGCCGTCGAGGGTGAGGTCGGCACGCCGGCCGGCGTCGATCGAGGGGGCCAGGAAGAGCAACACCGCCGCGACCAGCAGGAGCGCGCCGACCCAGGCGTCGGCGACGGTCGCGCCGGGCGCCCCGAACGCGGCGGCGGTGACCATCAGCGCGCCCAGCCCGGTGCCGACCGACAGCGGCGCGGGAATGTGACGCTGGGAGACCTGCACGACGGCGGCGTAGCCGAGGGTCACACAGACCGCCAGGAAGCTGGCCGCCAGGACCGGGACGGTCACCTCTCGGAGGCTCGCCGGAGTGGGGGTCGGATCGCTCGGCATGGTCGCGGCCACGAACGCGGCCACGGCCCCGGGCAGCGCGAATGCGGCACCACCGGCGGCCCAGGCGGTGACCGTGTCGGAGGCGGCGGAGGCGATCCGGATCCGGGAGGCCAGCGCGACCAGCGTGCCAGCCACGAACAGGGTGATCAGGACCGCGGTCGTGAGGGTGGGGCTGGACAGGCTGGCGCCCGCGCCGAACAGGCCGACCACGGCCGCCCCGATGGCGTGTGCCACCGCGGCCCGGCCGGTCCGGGCGGAGAGCCCGACGACCCCGATGCCGATCGCGGTGACCACCATCGGCCAGGGTGCCATCGCCCAGCCGAGACCGAACGAGGCCGGGACGGCGAGCGCGGTCAGCGCCGCACCGGCGACCGAGAACTCCCGGCGGATCTCGGTGGGCAGGGCCAGCACGGCCGCGATGGTGAGCAGGAATGCGGCAGCCGCGAGCTGCCAGCCGGTCGGCCCGACCGCGGCGGCCAACTCGCCCGGGTAGCGGCTGAGGTTCGGGTCCCAGGGGGGCAGGGCCGCCCGGACCGGTGCCACCCCGGCACGAAGCGCGCCGCCGGCGACCACCAGACCGCTGACGGTCAGCGCCACCGCGGAGGCGATCTGTGGGCCACGTCGGGCCGCCTCCGGGACCGCGCGAACCGCCAGCCCGGTCACCGTGATGACCGCCGCGATCAGCAGCAGCGCCCGGCCGGGGAGTGCCACCGAGGCGATGCGGCTGAGCGCGCCGATCACGGCCAGGGTGACGACGCCGGCCGCGACGTCGGGCAGTGGTGGGCGACGCAGCACCAGCGCGCCGGCCAGCCCGATCATGGCGGCCAGCAGCAGCACCACCCCGGCGCCGGTCGCGGTCGGCACGGTCTCTGCCCGCAGCAGGGCGGTGACCGCGTACGCCAGCGAGACGGCGACCGCCAGGGCGTGCAGCAACCAGGTCAGCTCCGACAGACCGGGCACCGGGCGGGCCGGCCGGGGGTCGGTCGAGCCCGCGCTGGCGTCGATCAGCTCGGCGGCCTCCTCCGGGTCGCCCTCCGGCCGGCTCTCGCCGTCGCGTTGGCGGGGCGCCGACGGCGTTCCCGGCGATGGCAGGTCCTGCCGGACGGGGCGTTCGACTGTCACGCCGGAGCGGGCCAGGCCGAGGTTGACGAGGGCGACCAGGGCCAGCACCAGCGCCCAGCCACCCGGCCCGGTGATCTGGTCGTACGCGAGCAGAGGCAACACCGGCTGCGCGGCGAGCACGGTGGCGAAGCGGGGCGCGCGCAGACCCGTCCAACCGGCGTACCCGAACGCGACGGCGGCGGTGACCGCGAAGATCACCCCGGCGAAGACCGTGGCGGAGCCGCCGTCGGCGCCGATCCGTTCCACCGCCCAGAGGGCGTTGCCGGCGAGCGGCACCAGCAGCAGGCCGACCGCGGCGATGGTCTCGGCCGTCGAGGTGAGCCCGCGCCGGGCCAGTGCCGGTGGGGTCAGCAGCATCAGCACGGTGGCCAGGAGCAGGATGCCCAGCCGGGCCAGCGCGTCCATCGAACTGGTGGCTACCGCGGCGAAGACCACCGCGGCCACTGCGAGCAGCAGCGCGCCCAGCCCGAGGGGGATGTTCTGCACCTCGCGCGAGGAGGCCTCCGGCGGGTGCTCCGGGTTGTCCACGTCCAGCCAGGTGGCCTGGGTCGGGGGCGGTGGGTCCTCCGGGCCGCTCGGAGTGCCCTGGCGGGGCACCCGGGGCGGCGCTCCCATGGTGGCGGTCGGTGGCCGCCGGCCGGGACGGCGGCGGAGCACCCGGCGTGGCCGGGTGGCCTGCTTGATCCGTTCCTCGCCGGCGTGGGCGAGGATGTCCCGCTGGAAGAGCGCGGCCTGCATCTTGGCGGCGATCTGCCGCTGCTCGCGTGCGATGGCGGCGTCGCGCGCCTTCATCTCCGCGATCGAACGCTCAATGTCGGCCAGGTGCTCGACCCACTGTGGTTGATCTGCCCCACAGCGCGGGCATCGCACGGCCGGCTTGATCTCCCGGCCGCACGAGGAGCATTGAAAGGTCGCCACGACACCCCTCCACCCGCACTGTGGACTCCCACTGTCGCAGCATGCCCAAAGCTGGCGCGGATTTCGACTCTTGTCGGCGGGTCCCGGGCAAACAACGACACCGGCCGGTCATCGAGAAGCTCGATGACCGGCCGGTGGGCGTCGATCTCGTCAGGGGCGACCCATGCCCCGGTACTCCCAGCCCGCCGCGGTCCACAGTGCCGGGTCGAGGCAGTTGCGGCCGTCGACGACCTTGCGGCCCTTGACGAACTCGCCCAGGGCGACCGGGTCGGCGTTGCGGAAGTCGGCCCACTCGGTGAGTACGCAGACCAGGTCGGCGTCGCTGACCGCGTCGTTGATGCTGCTCTCGTACGTCAACTCGGGAACCGCGCGGCGGGCGTTCTCGGTGCCCTGCGGGTCGTACACGTGCACATCGGCGCCGGCCTTCTGCAGCAGCGCGGCGACGGCGAGCGCCGGGGCGTCGCGGACGTCGTCGGTGTTGGGCTTGAAGGTGGCGCCGAGCACGGCGATCCGGGTGCCGGCGAAGTCCGGGCCGGCCGGGCCGGAGCGGCGGCCGAGCAGGTCCGCGGCGAGCTGAAGCACCCGGGTACGTCGACGCAGGTTGATCAGATCGACTTCGTGCAGGAAACGCAGAGCCTCGCCGGCGCCGAGCTCCTGGGCGCGGGCCTGGAACGCCCGGATGTCCTTGGGCAGGCAGGCGCCGCCGAAGCCGAGACCGGCCTGGAGGAAGCGGTTGCCGATGCGGGGGTCGTACCCGATCGAGCGGGCCAGCTGGGTGACGTCGCCGCCGGCGGCCTCGCAGACCTCGGCCATCGCGTTGATGAAGGAGATCTTGGTGGCCAGGAAGGCGTTCGCGGCGACCTTGACCAGCTCGGCGGTGGCGAAGTCGGTGACCACCAGGGGCACCTCACGGTCCTCCGTGGCGGCCAGGTCGAACACGCCCTTGTGCGCGGCGTAGAGCATGCCGTTGGCCCACTCGCTCTTGACGCCGACCACGATCCGGTTGGGCCGCAGCACGTCGTCGACGGCGAAGCCCTCCTGGAGGAACTCGGGGCTCCACGCCACCTCGACGTCCAGGCCTTCGGGGGTGTGCTTGTCGACGAGCTGCTCGACCCACTCGGCGGTGCCGACCGGCACGGTGGACTTGCCGACGATCAACGCCTTGCGGGTCAGGTGCTGCGCGAGGCCGGTGACCGACGCCTCGACGTACGACAGGTCGGCGCCCATGCCGTCGGCCCGCTGGGGGGTGCCGACACAGATGAAGTGCACGTCACCGAAGTCGGCGGTCTCGGCGATGTCGGTGCTGAACCGGAGTCGGCCGGCAGCGAGGTTGCGCCGGAGCAGCTCGTCCAGGCCGGGCTCGTGGATCGGCACCTGGCCCGCGTTCAGCATGGCGATCTTGTCGGCGTCAACGTCGAACCCGAGGACCTCGTACCCCAGTTCCGCGTAGCAGATGGCGTACGTCGCACCGAGGTAACCAGTCCCAAGGAACGTCACCCGCGGCCGGGGTGCGCCAGAGGGCGGGGTCACCGCAGCGATGGCGGGGGTCGGCTGGATGGTGGGGTAGGGGATCGTCACGCCTGTCTTCTCCGCTCGCGCTGGCTAGCTCACTGTCTCGGTCTTCATCATCGCTAAGCGCGCTAGGTGCACCATATTGCCTATGCCTACGCGCCGGTAACATCACCTGAACTGCAGTCGCTAGTCTTCAGTCTGCGCGGTCGGCGGTCAGGAGTCGTCACAGACTGCGCATGATAGCGGTGAAGGGGAGGGCCAAGATGCCCGCAGGGGAGTCGTTCGACGTCTACCGGTTGCCCGAGGAGCACCAGGCGATCCGGGACGCGGTGCGTGAGGTCTGCGCCGCGAAGGTGGCTCCGCACGCCGCCGAGGCCGACGAGACCGGGGAGTTTCCCAAGGCGTCCTACGACGCGCTGCGCGCGGCCGACTTCCACGCACCGCACATCCCCGAGGAATACGGCGGCGCGGGCGCGGATGCGCTGGCCACCGCCATCGTGATCGAGGAGGTGGCCCGCGCCTGCGCGTCGTCCTCGCTGATCCCGGCGGTGAACAAACTCGGCACGATGCCACTGCTGTTGTCCGGTTCCGCCGACCTCAAGAGTCGGTACCTGACGCCGGTCGCGGCCGGGGACGCGATGTTCTCGTACTGCCTCTCCGAGCCGGAGGCGGGCAGCGACGCGGCGTCGATGACCACCAGGGCGGTACGTGACGGGGATCACTGGGTGCTCAACGGTGTGAAGCGCTGGATCACGAACGCGGGCGTGTCCGAGTTCTACACCGTCTTCGCCGTCACCGACCCGTCCGCCCGGTCCCGGGGCATCTCGGCCTTCGTGGTCGAGAAGTCCGATTCCGGGGTGAGCTTCGGCGCGCCGGAGAAGAAGCTCGGCATCAAGGGTTCGCCCACCCGCGAGGTCTACCTCGACAACGTGCGCATCCCGGCCGACCGGATGATCGGCGCGGAGGGCACCGGCTTCACGACCGCGATGAAGACCCTGGACCACACCCGGGTCACCATCGCCGCGCAGGCCGTGGGGATCGCGCAGGGCGCGCTCGACTACGCGAAGGGGTACGTGGCCGAGCGTCGGCAGTTCGGCAAGGCGATCGCCGAGTTCCAGGGGATCCAGTTCATGCTCGCCGACATGGGCATGAAGCTTGAGGCGGCCCGGCAGCTCACGTACGCGGCGGCCGGCAAGTCGGAGCGTGGCGATGCGGATCTCACCTACTTCGGCGCGGCGGCGAAGTGCTTCGCCTCCGACGCCGCCATGGAGATCACCACCGACGCGGTGCAGCTGCTTGGTGGCTACGGCTACACGCGGGACTACCCGGTCGAGCGGATGATGCGGGACGCCAAGATCACCCAAATCTACGAGGGCACGAACCAGGTGCAGCGCATCGTCATGGCGCGGGAGCTCTTGAAGGGCTGAGAGGCTACGTTTTCACAGGCCAAAGCGCTGATGTTGACGTGTCTCTATCCGGAGCCCATTGCCGCAGCATCTCGTTCGTGAGGTAGTTCTCGCGCAGCATCGCGAGGGCGATCTCATGCGTGGGTGTGGGCAGGTGTGCGTGCAGCCCGGCGATCCAGCGGCGAACTTCGGGATTGAGGAGTTCGGAGCGGGCCATGGTGACCACGAAGCTGGAGATGGAACTCCTGAAGTTCGGTCGTGGCAGGCCCCGGCGTCGCGCTACAGCGAGCATCGCGGGGATGCCTGAAGACCGGTTTTCGGCGACGAGTTCGTTCGACGAGGGGAGGTAGGTGTCTGCGAGGAGGCTCGCCAAGACGGCATTGCGCGACGACGAGATGCCTTCCTCGCCGAGTTCGTCGACGACGACGCCCCCGTAGAGATGACTGCGCGGACTGCCGAACTTCACACTTGACAAGTGATGCGTGAAGTAGGTGTCAAGTTTGGCAAGGCTCAGGCCAGGGTCACGGAGTGATCGACGCCGTCGCCGTGGGTTCCTAATGTAGATATCGCGTATATAGTGGTGCCGTGGACAACACGACTGCGCTTCTTGGCCTGCTGGGGGCCGGTGCGAGCTACGGCTACGACCTAAAGAGCAGCTACGACCGCTGGTTCGGCATGAAGAAGCCGCTGGCGTTCGGGCAGGTGTACTCGACCCTGACGAGGTTGAGTCGAAACGGCTGGATCGAGATGGTCGGCGCGGAGGCGGGGGCCGGCCCGGACCGCAAGCGGTACGGGATCACCTTGGCAGGTCGAGGCCGCGTCCAAGAGTGGATGTTCACTCCCGAGGTGCCGTCCGGGACTCTCCAGAGCAACCTCTTCGCGAAGACGATCATCGCGCTGCTGCTCGGGGACCCCGCTGGCCGCGTGCTCGACCTGCAACGCGCCCAGCACATGGCTCAGATGCGTGAACTGACCAAGGAGAAGCAGGGCGCACCCCTGGAGACCGTGCTGGCGTGCGACCACGCCCTGTTCCACATTGAGGCAGACCTGCGCTGGATCGACCTGACGGCGTCGCGCCTCTCCGAGCTGCGGGCGGCGGTGGCGAGGTGAGCGAGGCTGAGGTGATGGGCGCGCCGTCGTTCGCCCCCGGGGGAGGGACGACGCCTCTGCTGCGGGCGCGCGGGCTGCGGCTGGCGTTCGGGCTGACCGAGGCCCTGCGCGGCGTCGACGTCGACGTACACGCCGGAGAGATCGTGGCGGTCACCGGGCCGTCCGGCTCGGGCAAGTCCACGCTCCTGCACGTGCTTGCCGGTGTTCTGGTCCCCGATCATGGCACCGTCGACTACAAGCAGGTCCGGCTGACCGCGCTCGATGAGGCGGGCCGCTCGCGGTTGCGGCTGGGCGAGTTCGGGTTCGTGTTCCAGTTCGGCCAGCTCCTGCCCGACCTGTCCGCTGTGGACAACGTGACGATACCTCTGCTGCTGGCAGGCACCAGGCGTAGCGAAGCGTTGCGGCAGGCGGGCGTGTGGCTCGAGCGACTCGGGCTGGCCGAACACTCGGGGAAGCTGCCAGCGCATCTGTCCGGCGGCCAGGCGCAGCGCGTCGCCGTGGCCCGGGCGCTGGTAACCGAGCCGGCCGTCCTGTTCGCCGACGAGCCGACCGGATCGCTGGACTCGCTCGCCGCCGAGAACGTGATGCTCGCCCTCGCTCAGGCAGCCAGGGCGACCGGTACCACGGTGGTGCTCGTCACGCACGACCCGCGCACGGCCGCGTACGCCGACCGGGAACTGATCGTCCGCGATGGGCAGGTCACCTTCGGCGGGCCGACCGGATGAGCCTCTTCTCGCTGACGAGGCTGGTCACAGCGGGCGGCCGAGGCGCACGGAGCCGGCTGGTCGGCATGGCTGGCGGTGTCGCGGTCGGCGTCGCGCTGCTGCTGCTGCTGTGGGGCGCCTACAACGGCCTTGCGTCCCGCACCGAACGCTCGACCTGGACCACGTTGAGTAGTGGGGTGTCCGCTCAACAGGTAAGCGATCCCGCAGCGGCTGCCTTGGGGGACGACCTGGTGCTGGCGTCGACCACCTCGGACTACTTCGCGGGACGGACGATCACCCGGGTCGACGTCGCCGCGTCGTCGGCGTCGACCGTGGCCATACCCGGTGTCGGGCGCGCTCCGCGGGCTGGCACGTATCACGCCTCGCCGGCGCTGGCCGCCCTCATCGACGCCCATCCGGCCGATGAGCTCGGTGCCCGCTACGGGACGAGGGTCGGCGTCATCGGCGACGCGGGGCTGGCGAGCCCCGATTCGCTGGTGGTCGTGACGGGCACCGCGGCTGGCGACCTGGATCCATCGCGAGGCGGCAGCGCGGCGGGCGATTCCCAGTTCGGCGTCTGGTCCGTCGCGGGGTTCGGCGGTGCCGCGTATCCGAGCGTCGCTTACCGCACGGTCGCGATCATCGGTGCGATCGCCATCCTGCTGCCGGTCCTGATACTGGTCGGGATCGTCACCCGCCTGGGTGCGACCGAACGCGCCGAGCGTTTCGCCGCGTTGCGTCTCATCGGCGCCACACCCCGCCGGGTCGCCGACATCGCCGCCGCCGAGACCGGCGTGACGAGTCTCCTCGGCGCATTCGCGGGCGCCGTCCTGGCGTGGCTGCTCATCCCGATCGCTGCCAGGATCGAGGTGGGTGACGGCCGGTTCTTCCGGACGGACCTGACCGTGGCGCCGTTCACCGTGGTCGTCGTCGTCGCGGGCGTCGTCGCTGTCTCCACGGCCGTCGCGTGGTGGCGCACCGCCCACGCCGGGATCGGGCCGCTCGGCGTCACCCGCGATCGGTCCGAACGCCGCCCCGCAGCCCTCGCCGTCGTGCCGCTGGTCGTCGGCGCGGCGCTGATGCTCGGCGTCACGCTCGTGTCGCTGTCCGGCTCACGGTTCCCCGGCCTGGAAGTGCTTCTCGTCATGGGCTTTCTGCTGGTCTCGCTCGGGCTGGTGACCTCCGGCCCGGTGCTGACCTTCTGGGTGGCCCACCTCATGGCCCGTGCGGTCCGGGGCACGGCTGGTGTCATCGCCATGAACCGGATCCGTCGGCACCCGCGGGCCACGTTCCGCGCGGTCAGCGGCCTGGTCGTGGCCGTCTTCATGGTGTCGGTGTTCGCAGCCGCCATCACCGCCGTCGCCGGCGATCCTGCCCGTGGGGGCGGCGGCGACCAGCTCGCCACGTCCACAGTGGTTGCTCGCCTCAATATGCGGCCCGCCGAAGCGGAGGCGGCGATTGCACAAGCGTCGCCCGTCGCCCGCACTGCCGGAGTGACGGTCGCGGCGCTCGGCTACCACCACCCGGAGGAGGGGATCGTCTTCGCTGCCTCCGACGCCGTGCTGCTCGGGCTGCCCGTCCCCGCCGGAGCAAGCCATGTGCGGGTGACAAACGACTATTTCGAGGGCGGGCCGCCGGTCGTCTCCGTGTCGGCGGCGTCCGCCGACACACCAGCGATTCTTCTGGTCGCCACCGACGGCGCGCCGGCTTCGATCGAACGCGCCCGCACCGCGGTGCTCGGCAGCGGACTGCGACTGGCGTTACCACCGACGACGCGTCCGGAGCAGGCGGCCTCGGCGCTGGAAACGACGGCGAACCGGTACGCCGGCCTCGCGGGCCTGGGCATCCTGGTGGCCACCGTCATCTCAGCGGTCTCGTTGGCGGTCTCGACCACCGCCGCCATCCTCGACCGCAAGCGGATGCTCGGCCTGCTGCGGCTCATGGGTATGCCCGCGTCGACCTTACGACGTGTCATCCTCGCCGAGGCCGCGCTTCCCCTCGCCACGGTCTTCGCCCTCTGTATCGCGCTCGGGTTCCTGGTCGCCTGGTGCGTCGTCGCGGGCCTCACCGAGGGACGCCGTGCGATCTCCTGGCCGGATCGGTCCTACTTCCTTGCCCTGGCCGCGAGTCTCCTGCTCGCCACCGCCGCGATCGCCGGCACATTCCGGACGGCGCGCAAGAATACCGAAATCTCGGTGACACGCTTTGAGTAATAACTGACTCACATAGACACTTGATGATATTGATAACCCTCTGTATTGTCTTTTGCGGACGTCCAATCAACATCCGCTGTAGAGAAACGGGGAAGCTATGTCAAGTACGCGTACGTCACTCAAGGTGCGAGCCTCGCAGGCGATTGCGGTCGCCTCACTGGCCGGCTTCATGCTCGTCGGGGGCACCGCTGGTGCACAAGCCGCCTCCGGTGGCGGCGCCACGCCGTCCGGAGGATTTTCGCCTGCGGCGTGTTCGAGCACGGGCGGCGGCACCTGGTGTCGTGGCACCTCCGCCGACGGAGTCCTGAAGCGGTGCTACTCCAACTACTCGCACCCGTCGAACTACCACAGCTCGACCGCGGTGCTGGCCAGCGGCACGGACAAGGGATACGCCAACGCCGGCTACTTCTCGTACGCCGATGTAACCGCTGGTTGGGCCTACACCTGCTACACCTACTGGAACAACGCGGCCTGATCCCGGCATGACGAGGAACTGATCTCGCATCGGGCCCGGCGACGGCCGGGTCCGATGTCGTCGGTCGTCATGCGGTTCGACATCGGGGGAGAGCCAACAAGTTGAGAACCGTATTCTCCTGCCTGTTAGTGGCAATTTTCCTTGCCATCGGGTCGGTCGTGTTCGCGGATGCGACCTTCGCTGAGCAAACACGGAGCGAGATCGCGGCGAGCCGGGTCGGCACTCCGTTCGTCTGGCCGGACGGTGTTCGCGCGGCCGAACCGGATTTGGCGATGGGCATTCTCGCCGAAGCGAGCGAGGAAACGGCGTCAAACGTCCTACGCACGACGGTGGGCACTGCGGCGTCCGGGCGAACCAGAATCACGCACTACATCATCATGGGTCGCGATCGAAGTCACCTGTTCGACGACTTCACGCTTGCCGAGGGTCGCTGGCTCACCCCTGCCGAGTCGCGCTCGTCGGTGGCGACGGTTTCGTCGGTTCGCGTCGGCGCCCGGGACAACGTCGGTGTGCCTGCGGTCGTCAACCACCGCTACGACCTCACGTTCGCGCCGCTGCGGCATGCCTTCGACTCGCTGCCGACCGTGGGGCGGTACGTGGTCGAGTCCGACGACCCGGCCGCCACGCATCGCTTCCTCGCCATGGTCCGCGAGCGGCTCGTCGAAGCGGGAGTGCCTGGACTGACCACGAGCGACCTGACCGATGTCCCCGCCGAGGACTCGCTCGGAGGCGGCGTGAGCCGAGCGATCCTGGCGTACGTCCTCACCGGCCTGGCCACGCTTGTCGTCGCCGTCCTCTGCCTGCGGGAGGGTAAACGCATCGGTGTGCTGCGGTTGATGGGTCACTCCGTTCCGCGTATCTGGTACCAGGTCGTGGGGAAGGTGCAGCTCGGCTCCACTGCCGTCGCCCTGTGCATCCTCCTGGTCGCCTCACTCGCTGTTCCCGATGTCGATGCGCGGTTCCTGCGTAGCCTCGCCGTCCCGCTCGTCGAGGTGGCGGCGATCGGTGTTGCGGCCACGACCGGGGTCGCACTCCTCGTCATCCGGCGCGTCCAAATCGCTGACCTCGTCAAAGGAAGCCTGCAGTGAGCACTCAGACGCGAACCAAGAACCTCAGCCCGGCACCGGCCAAGAACTTCGGTGCGACGGTCGTCACGTCCGCGGTGGTGAAGGCGATCGTCGGGGCGCTGCTTGTCGTTCTGGTGGTGCTGGCGTGGCAGCAATTCGACGATCTGCGAGAACGGCAGGAAGAGAACGCCAACTGGAAAAACCTCTCAGACTACGCGGTTTTCTATCCGTTTTCGGTGGGTAATGACCGCGAAAATCTGAAAACCGGAAGCGATGACATGAGCATCGCGATAGCACGCGACCTGTACCCCGAACTCGACAAGGCCGGTGCGCTCTACGTTGACGCCATCAACTACGTGCCGAGGGCGCCGACGCAGCCCGTGCCACCGTGGCCGGCCAGGCCGATTCGGGTGAACACCAACTACCTCGAAAAATACCCAGTTCTGGACGAGTCCGGGAAGCCGATCGTGGTCGATGAATCCGAGCAGTCCTGGGTGGTCGCGGTGTCGAGTCAGTTCAAGTCGCGCGAGGCGGAGTTCAAGGCATACCTGCAGAAGCAACGGACGGGCAGCAGCGATGTGATGGGCGCCGTTCAGGCATACGGGAAGATGCTCGGTGAACCGGCACCGCCGCAATTCACTGACCAGCCGGTCCGCATCATCTGGATGGCACCCGGCCAAGAGGTGTTCAGCTTCAACTCGCTCGTGAATCCCGACGACGGAAACATGATTAAGGATCCTGTCATTGAGATCATGACGCAGGGGAACAGCCTCCCGGTGGACCGGTTGAACGCGATCACCGGCGCTCTGAATCCGCCCTTGAAGGTGCGCGTCGACGGCGATTCCGCAGCGGTTTTCCGCAGCGTCGCCCCGCAGTTGAGAGAGCTGAAGCTCGACGACAATCTCCAGCACCTCGTGACCGGCTACGAGGCCATTGACACCGAAAACGCCAAGGTTCGCAGCGCCATAACCTGGCTCGCGGCGTTCGCCGGCGCGGCCTTGGTCGTCATTCTCCTGCTGAACGCCACGATGGTGTTCGTCGCATCCGATCGGCACCGCAAAAGACTCACCGTACGGCGGCTGCACGGCATGGGCTTCCTGCGGTCCTACCGGGAGTTGCTCACCTTCCTGGGCCTGACCGCCCTGTGGCAGGCCATCCTCGCCGGCGTGCTCATCACCGGGCTGATGGCCGTGGGGGTGGCGACCGGCACCGGCATCACCACCCTTCTCATGCTTCTGGCGGTCCTTGTCGCGGCACTGTTGATCGAAGCCCCGTTCCTCTTCGTGATCGCGGCCGTCACGGAACGCCGGAACGCAGCCCGACGACTGAAGGAGCTCTAGCGGTGGACAACAGCGTCGAACTTCTGGCCGTCCGCAAGCACTACGGCGGTCGTCAAGTCCTGAGCGACTTCGACCTCCAGGTCAAGACCGGGGAGATGCTCGCGCTGACCGGCCCGAGCGGCACGGGCAAGTCGACAGTGCTCAACATCATCGGCCTGCTGGATTCCCCGGATGCCGGCGAGGTTCGCGTGCTGGGCGGCAAGGCGCCTGGGCCGCGCAGCCGTGCCGCGAATCGGCTCCGGCGCCTGCACCTGGGTTATCTGTTCCAGAATTTCGCCCTCATCGACAACGAGTCGGTCGTGCACAACCTTGAAGTTGCGTTGACCGATTCCGCCGGTGGTGCGTCGAAGAGGCGAAGCATCGCGGCGGCGCTTGACCAGGTGGGGCTGCCGGGATCGGAGAACCGGAAGGTCTTCTCGCTTTCGGGCGGCGAGCAGCAGCGGGTCGCCGTTGCGCGGCTCCTGTTGAAGCCCTGCGACATCATCCTCGCCGACGAACCAACCGGCTCGCTGGACGATGACAACCGCGACATCGTCATCGACCTGCTGTGTGGGCTCAACGAAGCGGGCAAGACCGTCATCCTCGCGACGCACGACGACGACGTGGCCAAGAGATGCACGAGGACGGTCATTCTTGCAACGGTGTGAGCAGTCGCGCGGACAGGTTGCACCGGAACGTCCGTCACCGGTCGGGGGCGGTCTCGCTCACCGGCCGTACGGGGCAACCCCGCAGGGCGTACGCGAGCAGGCCGGTGACCGCCAGGATGCCGGCGCAGACGGTGGCGGCGGTGGTGCCGGCGGGTTGGATCAGCCAACTGGCAACCTGCACCCGCAGGTCCCTGCTGGGCTCCATGAAGGGCAGGACCGCGATGAGGGTCCAGATCAGCGGGGCGACCCACGACAGGGCGGCACCGAACAGGGCGGCGCCGAGGGCGGTCAGCCCGAGAAGCCCCACGGTGTTGCGCAACGTGAGGGAGACCGGCTCGTAACGCACGTCGGTCACGGCGCTGAGTGACAGCAGTGCGGTGATCGCGGTGGCGGCGAGCAGCAGGTGCCCGGCGCGGCGTAGCGGCCAGTTGACCGAACCGGTGTGGTCGAGGGCGTCGTCGGCCCCGTTGAGAGTGGTGCCGAGCGCGACCACCGCCAGCATGATGGCGAGGCTGGCCGTGCGCACGTTGACGGTCGTCGCGTCCGTGTAGACCAGGGTCATCGCCCACACCAGCGCGATCATCGCGGTCGCGGTGCCCAGGGCGAGGGGGACCCGGCGGGCGCGCAGGTGGAGTTGGAGCCACCTCATGGCCGGTCCTCCGTCAGGAGCGCCAGCAGGGCTTCGGTCCGGCAGTCGAGTGCGGCCTCGCGTACCGCTGCCATCCGGCGCCGTTGCTCGGCCTGGGGCAGGCTCACCAACGCCTGGTAGGCGCGCTGTGCCCGTTCGGCCTCCGCGCGATCCCACCAGGACTCCAGGGTTGGTGGTTGGTCGCTCAGCCAGGCACCGGCGACCATGCGGGCGAGGGGCTCGTCGTCCTGCACCGGCCCTTCGCCGCACTCCTGCTGCCAGACGGCCCGGAACAGTGATGGCAGGAAGTAGCCGTCGGACAGGTCGGCGCGTCCGGTCCGATTGATCGATGGGGCCTCGAAGACGAGCGTGTCGCCGGAGTGCCGGGTCGGTGTCAGGTCCGGGGACAGTTGCGCCCAGTAGGCGACCTGTTGGGTCTCCACCGCCCGGACCGGAGCGTTGGGGAGCTTCGCCGCAATCACCGCCAGCGCCTCGCGGGCCGGGCCGACGACGTCGGGCAGCACTCCGGCGTGCGCCCGGGTCACACAGACCTGCCGGCCGTCGTTGTCGCAGACCAGCTCGACGGCGACCGGGTCGGCGACGACCGCGCCGCGGGTTCCGCCCACGGGCAGCAGCGGTACGGCGACCGCGGCACCGAGCACCGCTGGCACCACGGCCAGCGCGATGGCCCGCCGCCGGACCGCGCCAAGCAGCAACAAGCCGGTGGCCGCGAGCGACACCAGCCACACCGTCTGGAGCAGACTGACCCGGCTGCTGATCATCTGGAAGTCGTCCACGCCGCCGCTGAAGACCGGGACGAGCAGCACCGCCGACGGCTCGGGCCGGAACCTGGCGAGAGTCGAGGCGGTGTCAGCCATCGTGACCAGCTCCGGGACCAGCCCCAGCAGGACGAAACCAACCACGGCGATAATGGGTGCGGTGATCAACCGGGGCACGGCTCGGCCGGCGGCCATGCCCAGCCAGGCCGCGGCGACCAGTGCCGGGATGCCGACCGCGGTCACGGCGATCGCGGCGACCGGGAAGTATCCCGACGTCCGGACCACCCATCCGGCCGCGATGAGGAACACCAGGAGGTACGCGGTAACCACCGAGATCGCGAGGGCGCTGGCGGTCGGGCCGACGCGTTGCCATCGCGGCCGGACGGTGCTGGCGAACAACTCGTTGACCCGGTGACGCGCGTCGCGCCGACCCAGCCACGCTCCGCCGGCCAGCGCGAGGGGCAGCAGCACCATCAGCGCGGTCCGGGTGGTGACCGCCAGTTGCATCCAGCGCCCGGCGAAGAACTGGCTGGCAGTGAGCAGCAGTACCGTGCCGGTCACCAGCATCAGCAGGGCGATGGCCGTTGCCGCCGAGCGGCGTAGTTCGATGCGCAGGATTCGTCCGGTCACGCTGACACCCGCCCACGGTAGGCGCGCAGCAGCGACGAGTAGCCGCGTTCGGTGGCGCTGTCGCCGGCGTCGCCGGCCCCGCCCTGCTCGGCCAGCTGCCCGGCGGTGCCCTGCCACACCAGCCGGCCCTCACTGATCAGCACCACGTCGGAGCAGGCCACCGCGACGTCCTCGACCAGGTGGGTGGAGACGAGTACGCAGCTGTCCAGGCCGATTTCCCGCAGCAGCTCGCGGAAGTCGAGGCGTTGCTCCGGGTCCAGCCCGACCGTCGGCTCGTCGAGCAGCAGCACCGCCGGGTCGTTGACGATCGCCTGGGCGATGCCGGCGCGGCGCAGCATCCCGCCGGAGAGCGTCTTCATCCGGGAGTCGGCGCGCTCCGCCAGACCCACCCGTTCGACGGCTCGCTGCACCGCGCCAGGGATGGCTGCCTTCGGCATCTCCTTGAGCCAGGCGATGTACTCGACGAACTCCCGAACGGTGAAGCGCGGGTAGAAGCCGAAGTGCTGCGGCAGGTAGCCAAGACCCCGGCGTACCTGGCGGAGGTCGCCGTTGCCGGTGACCTCGCCGCCGAGCAGGGTCAGCCGCCCCCCGGCCGGCTTGAGCACTGTGGCCAGGGCTCGCATCAACGTCGTCTTTCCGGCGCCGTTGGGGCCGAGCAGGCCGTGCACACCGGTGCCCAACCTCAGGTCCAGCTCGTTGACGGCGAGGTGTCGGCCGGCCCGGACCTGCAACTTCTCGGCGTGCACCGCCCATGCACAGGTGGACGGCGCGGTCTCCGCCATGCTGACCGTACGCATCATGATCTCCGTTCGATCCTGGTTCGTCATCGGTGCGGAAGGTTCTGGTGCGGTTCGTGTGGCCGTCGCCGGGCTTGAACGAGCACGACGGCCGTCAACGCCACTGTGGCGAGCGCCCACCCCGGCAGGCTGTTGCCCGTGAGGATCGCCGGGAGTTGCCGGCCGGCGAGGCTCGGCACGACCACACCGGCGGACCAGGCGACGGTCAACGCGAGTGCCGCGCGGTCGACCCCCACCACCGTGCCCAGCGCCAACACGCCGGCGGTGAACCCCAGGACCGGCAGCAACCACAGCGCGGGGGAGTGCCCGGTGAACCAGCCCGCCACCGCCAGCGCCGGCAGGACCGCCGACAGCACCCCCAATGTGCGGCGCATCAGCAGCGGCAGCCCGGTGCGGGGCATGGTGGCCGTCAGTTCCCAGGCCGGGTCGAGACGCCGACTCCAGACCGCGGCCACCGGCAGCAGCGGCGCCACCGGCGCGATCAGCAGCACCAGCGACGGCAGGCTGTCGAACGTCCACTCGAACAGGGCCGCCGCCAGCATCAGCCCGGTGGCGGTGAGCAGCCAGGGCAGGACCCGGGCGGCCACCCCGCTGCGCAGCAGCCGGCGACGGCGTACCGGACGTGGGCCGGTGGCGATGCCGGTGGCGATGGCGTCCGCCACCTGGTCCAGCAGGTTCCGCGTGCCCGGGTCGAGGGCTTCCGTCAGCACCGCCCGGCAGGCTGCGCAGGTCTCCAGGTGCGCCTCGACCGCCCAGATGGTCGTGTCGTCGACGCCAGCAGCGCCGGAGGCGTACTCGGAGAGGAGGGTGGGCGTCGGGTGGGTGGTCATGACAGCGCCTCCCGGAGGGCGATTCGGGCCCGACGGGCGCGGGTTTTCACGGTGCCCTCCGGCATGCCGAGCAGCAGAGCGGTCTCCCGCGCGGTCAACCCGTCGAGGACCATCGAGCGCAGCACCTGACGGAGTTCCGCCGGCAGCGCGTGCAGGGCCCGCTCCAGGTTGGCGTCCAGCCCGCCGGCCAACGCCTCGTCCTCGGCCGGCGGGGCCACCGTCTCGAAGGTCCGCACCGACGGGATCCGCTCCCGTCGGGCCCGGTGGCGGAACGCGTCGATCAGTCGGTGCGCGGCGATCGTCCACAACCAGCCCACCGCGCTGCCGGAGGTGGAGGACTGCGCCTGACTGCCGGCCGACCGCCAGACCGCGAGGTACGTCTCCTGCAACACCTCGGCCACCACGTCCTCGTCGGCGCAGCGCCGGCGCAGTCGCGCGGTCAACCACGGGGCGGTACGCCGGTAGAGCGCGTCGAACGCGCGCCGGTCGCCCCGAGCGACGCGGCGAAGGAGCTCACCCTCGTCGAGCCCGTCCAGACTTCGCTTCACGTCAGGCAAGACGACGCGTACCCCTGCCCCGGTTCTGATCCTGTTGTGACGCCGGTCACGTCGTGCTCGGCCGGGACGGGGCGGGGTGACTCCACCCACACCGGGAACGTCACACACCACCGCGGTGTTGGCGAGCTAAATGAAGCAGTTGGTGGAGAAGACCGGACGCGATTCCCCCGTCGCACAAGAGGTGCTGCCCGGCGACCTGATGACCAATCGTCAGCGGGCACAGCTCGTCCTCGTGTTGGGCGCGTTGATCGCGATCGGGCCGCTGACCATCGACATGTACCTGCCGGCCCTCCCCGCCATCACGGCGGGCCTGCAGACCACCGAGACCGCGGTGCAGCTGACGCTGACCGGCACGCTGGTCGGCCTCGCGCTGGGCCAGTTGCTGATCGGGCCGCTCTCCGACGTGGTCGGGCGGCGGGTGCCGCTGCTGGCCGGTCTGGCCGCGCACATCGTGGCATCCGTCCTGTGCGTCTTCGCACCCGACATCGCGGTGCTCGGCGGGCTGCGCGTACTGCAGGGGCTCGGTGTCGCGGCCGCCACCGTGGTCGCGACCGCCGTGGTCCGCGACCTGTTCAGCGGGTCGTCCTTCGCCCGGATCTTCTCCCGGCTGATGCTCGTCATGGGCCTGGCGCCCATCCTCGCACCGACGCTGGGCAGCGGCCTGCTGAGCTGGACCGACTGGCGGGGCGTCTTCGCGGCACTGGCGGTGCTGGGCGCGCTGCTGATCGTCGTGGCCGCGTTCCGGCTCCCGGAGACCCTTCCGGTGGCACGTCGGCGGCACGGCGGGGTGCGGGCCACCCTGCGCGACTATCGGGCGCTGCTCAACGACCGGGCGTTCGTCGGTCTGGTGCTGGTCGCCGGGCTGGCGATGGCGGCCCTGTTCGCGTACGTCTCGGGTTCGTCGTTCGTGCTCCAGCAGGAGTACGGCCTCGACGAGCAGCAGTTCGGCATCGCCTTCGGGGCCGGCGCGGTGGGCCTGATCGGGGCCACCCAGTTCAACGTGCGGCTGCTGCGCCGCTACACCCCGCAGCAGATCCTGGTCAGCGCCCTGATCGCCGGCACAGCGGCCGGCCTGCTGCTGGTCATGTTCGCGGCGACCGGCTTCGGTGGCCTGGGCACCCTGCTCGCGTCGTTGTGGCTGGTCCTGGCCGCCGCCGGCCTGGCCCTGCCGAACGCGCCGGCGCTGGCCATGAGCCGGCACAGCGAGGCCGCTGGCACCGCCGCGGCGCTGCTCGGCGCGGTGCAGTTCGGCATCGGTGCGGTGTCGGCGCCACTGGCCGGGCTGTTCGGCACGGGAAGCGTACCGATGGCGATCGTCATCGCGGGCGGCATGGCCGCCGCGCTGATCGTCATGCTCGTTGTCGTTCCGCGCGCCAGCCTCGGCACTGTCGACCCGGACCTGGCGGTCGCGCTGCACTAGCCCCGACCTGGCGGTCGCGCTGCGCCGGGGCCCGTCCGCTGGTCGTTGCGCAGGAGAGACGGAGGGCGGGCCGGTTTCACCGGCCCGCCCCGACAATCAGCGGATCTCGGTGGTGTCCTCGGGGCGCGGTTGACCGCGCGGTGGGGCGGACCACGGTGATTCGCCACCCACCCGGCGGGGCAGCGGTTCGGTCGGTGTCGAGTCGGCCGGGTAACCCAGAGTGAGGGGCGCGGTGTCCCGCTCCGGGGCTGCGGGGGGCGGCCAGTCGGTCGACGTGAAGTCGTCGTTGCCAGGGCCTCCGTCCGACGCGGGAGTGGATGCCGTGGCCGGCTCGGTCGCCGGGCTCGGCCACTGCCGCCAACGCTGTTGGCTGAAGGTCGCCATCAGCAGCAGCAGGCCGATCAGGAAGAGCGTGCCGTTCTCCACGGGCAGCCGCAGCGGCAGCGGGTCGCCGAACACCTTCCAGTCGTGCGGGATCGCGTCCCGCACTGAGAAGGGCGCCACGAACATCCCGATGTACGGGGTGACCAGCAGCGCACCGGCCACCAACGGGCCCAGCGGCGAGAAGCGCAGCGTGCCGAGCAGGCCCAGCAGGACACCGCCGACACCGAGATAAACGGCCGGCTCGATCAGGTTGGCGGTGTTGAACGTGCCGATCTCCACCCAGCGGTCGACCGTCCGGCTCGACCCGTCCTGCCCCAGTGTGACGAGCACCCAGGTGATGGGTGCCACCACCAGCCCGGCGAGGAAGCTCCAGAGATGTCGCATCCGCGCACCGTACCGTTTTCGTCATGACTGAGCACCTCTCCGCCGCTCCGACCGGCAAGCCGACGTCGTACTCGCGCGTCACTCTCAGCAAGATCATGACTGCGGTGGACGTCAACCTCTACGGAACCGTGCACGGTGGGGTTCTGATGAAGTTCGTCGACGACGTGGCCGGTGCCGCTGCCGCCCGACACAGTGGCGGAACGGCGGTGACCGCGGCGATCGACGAGATCGTCTTCTCCGAGGCGGTCCGGGTCGGCGACCTCGTACACGCGCACGCCCAGGTGAACTGGACCGGCCAGACCTCGATGGAGGTGGGCGTACGGGTGGTGGCCGAGCGCTGGGACTCGGCCGAGGACGCGCCGGTCCGGGTGGCCACCGCGTACCTGGTGTTCGTCGGCGTGGACGTTGGTGGGGCGCCGCGGGCGGTCCGCCCGGTGCTACCGGAGACGGCGGAGGACGAGCGCCGGTACAAGGAGGCGGAGATCCGCCGCGCGCACCGCCTCGCCCGCCGCCGCGCCATCCAGGCACACCGGGCTGGCTGACCCACATGAGGTGGTGGGGTGGAGTGTGGGACGGGCACGCGTCGGTTGGCCTACCCGGTGCGCAGAATGGCGCTTCGAGGTAGGGCAAGATGGCGCCACGGCCCAGTCACAGTGTCGTGTCGGGCCAGGGGGAGGGTGGAGCAGTGGGTGACATGCTGTGGGCGCCGCCGGCGGACGTACGTGAGCGGTCCCGGATCGGCGCCTACCTGCGCTGGCTGCGGGAGCACCGCGGGTTGGACTTCGCCGACTACGACGCGCTGTGGCGCTGGTCCACCACCGATCTGGACGGGTTCTGGCGTTCGATCTGGGATCACTTCGACGTGATCGCACACACCCCGCCGACCGCGACCCTCGCCGAGCGGGGGATGCCCGGTGCCCGTTGGTTCCCCGGCGCCACGCTCAACTACGCCGAGAACGTGCTGCGGATGCCGGGGCGGGTCGACGACGACCCGGTGGTGATCGCCCACGGGCAGACGCGTCCGCCGGTCACGCTGACCGCCGGGGAGCTGCGCGAGCAGGTCCGCCGGGTGTCGGCCGGGCTGCGCCGACTCGGCGTCGCCGCCGGTGACCGGGTGGCGGCGTACGCCCCGAACATCGCAGAGACGTACGTCCTGCTGCTGGCCACCGCCAGTCTGGGCGCCGTCTTCTCGTCCTGCGCGCCCGAGTTCGGCACCCGCAGTGTCACCGACCGCTGGCAGCAGATCGAACCGACCGTGCTGGTGGCCGTGGACGGCTACCGGTACGGCGACAAGCCGGTGGACCGCCGCGCCGAGGTCGCCGCGATCCGGGCCGCCCTGCCGTCGCTGCGCCACACCGTCAGCATCGGCTACCTCGACCCGACCGGCCCCGCGCCCGAGGGCACGCTGAGCTGGGCCGAGCTGGCCGCGCCGACCGACGAGCCGTTGACGTTCACTCCGGTGCCGTTCGACCACCCGCTCTACGTGCTCTACTCGTCGGGCACCACCGGCTTGCCGAAGCCGATCGTGCACGGCCACGGCGGCATCCTGCTGGAGCACCTGAAGATGCTCGCCCTGCACCACGACCTGGGCCCGGCCGACCGGTTCTTCTGGTTCACCACCACCGGTTGGATGATGTGGAACTTCCTGGTCTCCGGCCCGGCGGTGGGTGCGACGATCGTGCTCTTCGACGGCAACCCAGGGGTCCGGGCGGAGCCCGGCCGACCGGCTGAGCCCGACCTGGGCGGGCTGTGGCGGCTCGCGGCGGAGACCGGCACCACGTACTTCGGCACCTCCGCGCCGTACCTTCTGGCCTGCCGCAAGGCCGGGTTGGTCCCCCGGGAGGTCGCCGACCTGTCGGCGCTGTGCGGCGTGGGTTCCACCGGCGCGCCGCTGCCCGCGGAGGGCTTCCGCTGGGTGTACGAGACCGTCGGTGACCAACTCCAGCTCCAGTCACTTTCCGGCGGCACCGACGTGTGCACCGGCTTCGTCGGCGGGGTGCCGCTGCTGCCGGTGTACGCCGGTGAGATCGCCTGCCGGGCGTTGGGCGCCAAGGTGGAGGCCCGTGCCGCCGACGGCACGCCGGTCATCGGCGAGCTCGGCGAGTTGGTGATCACCGAACCGATGCCGAGCATGCCGGTGGGCTTCTGGAACGACCCGGACGGCACCCGCTACTCCGAGGCGTACTTCGACGTCTATCCCGGCGTCTGGCGCCACGGTGACTGGATCACCATCAACGAGCGGGGTGGGTGCGTGATCACCGGGCGTTCCGACGCCACCCTCAACCGCGGCGGGGTACGGCTCGGCACCGCCGAGTTCTACTCGGTGGTCGAGGGGCTCGACGAGGTGCTCGACTCGGTCGTCGTCCACCTGGAGGACGGCGAGGGCGGCGCCGGTGAGCTGCTGCTCTTCGTGGTGTTGGCCGAAGGTCTGCAGTTGGACGACGCGACGCGCGCGAAGATCTGCCGTGAACTGCGCACGGCGCTCTCACCCCGGCACGTGCCCGACGAGATCCATCAGGTGCGGTCGGTGCCTCGTACCCTGTCGGCCAAAAAGCTGGAGGTGCCGGTCAAGAAGATCCTCACCGGCACCCCGGTCGACCAGGCCGCAGCCAAGGGCGCCCTGGCCAACCCCGAGTCGCTGACCGCCTTCGCCGCACTGGCCCAGCGCCGCCCCAAAGCCTGACCCCACCCCACCCGCCACCCTCCCTCCCGCCATGCCCGTCGATCTTGCACTTTCTGCTCCGACATAAGGGGCATTCAATGCATATCGACAACAGAAAGTGCAAGATCGGGGAGGTTAGCTAGCTGAGGGAGTGGGTGACTTTTTCCGCTGCCAGCCGGGAGGCCAGGCGGGCCGGGTCCGGGTTGGCGCAGAGGACCACGGTGGCGGCTCGGGTCAGGGGGGCCAGTAGCCAGTCGACCGGGTCGGGGTGGCGGGTGGCGTCCACGAGGACCCGCGCGCCGGGCTTGATGCCCAACTCGGTGGCGCGGGCCTCGGCGCGGCTCAGCAGGTGCGCGTCGGTGGGGCCCGGACCGGATTGTGGCGTGAAGTGGTCACCGTGTCCGCGTACCTCGACGACGTAGTCGGCGAACCCGGGAGGCACCTGCCGCAACGGGGCGGCGAGCGGGGCCAGGCCGAGGGCGTACCGCTCGTCGGCGGGCCAGGACTGCGCCTCGTCGAACCGGTCCACGGCGGCGAAGAGCACGCCCACGTCGCCCGGCGTGTCGGCGACGCTCAGCTTCGCCGACCAGCAGCCCAGGAGCACCGCAGCGGTCTGCCAGTGTGGCGGCAGCAGCACGCCGGCCGGGGTGCCCGGCGCCAGGCCGACCTCGTCGACGAGAAGGTTGGCGGTCTTCGCCACCCAGTTCGCCATGGTGACGCCGGAGAGTTCGGTGCGGTCGCCGGTGGCGTCGTCGTACCAGGTGAGCAGCGGTCGGGTCGGGTCGGTCGCGATCGCGTCGGCGAACACCCGGGCAATGTTGTCGGCCATCGGCGCGAACGATACGCCCCTGCGGGCCGTACTCAACGACGATGACAAGTCGGCGTACCGTCGGGTCGCAGTCAGCGTCGGCCCCGCGCTCCGGCGTAGGCTTGACCCCCGGAGTGTTGTTCCCCACAGCCCGCCAGTACAAGGAGTCGCCCCGTGACCGCCGGTCGCCCGCCCCGCGTGCTCATCGACGCCACGAGTGTTCCCGCCGACCGTGGTGGTGTCGGTCGATACGTTGACGGTCTGCTCGGGGCCCTCGGCAAGGTGTGCGGGTCGGGGGTGGAGCTGGCGGTGGTCAGTCTCCGCACCGACCTGGAGCGTTACACCCGAATGCTGCCCGGCGCGGAGATCATTCCCGCCCCAGCCGCCGTTGCGCACCGCCCGGCCCGGCTCGCCTGGGAGCAGACCGGCCTGCCGTTGCTCGCCCAGCAGGTGGGCGCACACGTGCTGCACTCACCCTTCTACACCTGCCCGCTGCGGGCCGGGTGTCCGGTCACGGTCACCGTGCACGACGCGACGTTCTTCACCGAGCCGGAGCATTACGACAAGTCGCGCCGCACGTTCTTCCGCAGCGCCATCAAGACCTCGCTACGCCGCGCCGACCGGGTGATCGTGCCCAGCAAGGCCACCCGCGACGAGCTGATTCGGCTGCTCGACGCCGACCCGACGCGGATCGACGTGGCCTACCACGGCGTCGACCAGGCTGCCTTCCACGCTCCCACCGAGGAGGAGAAGGCCCGCGTACGCGCCCGTCTGGGGCTGGGCAACAGCAGCTACGTCGCCTTCCTCGGCGCCAAGGAGCCCCGGAAGAACGTGCCCAACCTGATCCGTGGGTGGGCGCGGGCTGTGGCTGACCGGGTCGACCCGCCGGCCCTGGTGATCGCCGGTGGTCAGGGGCACGACGACGACATCGACCGTGCGGTGGCCGAGGTTCCGTCGCACCTGCGCCTCCTGCGTCCCGGCTACCTGCGCTACGCCGACCTGCCGGGTTTCCTCGGCGGCGCACTGGTCGCCGCGTACCCGTCCTACGGCGAGGGGTTCGGGCTGCCGATCCTGGAGGCGATGGCGTGTGCCGCCCCGGTGCTGACCACGCCCCGGCTCTCGCTGCCCGAGGTGGGCGGCGACGCGGTCGCGTACACCTCGGAGGATC
This sequence comes from Micromonospora sp. CPCC 205558, assembly GCF_036902955.1. Classification (NCBI taxonomy): domain Bacteria; kingdom Bacillati; phylum Actinomycetota; class Actinomycetes; order Micromonosporales; family Micromonosporaceae; genus Micromonospora; species Micromonospora sp. CPCC 205558. The sequence goes on along the minus strand of NZ_JBAKHR010000025.1, from coordinate 24,205 downwards.
CGGACCAGATCGGCACCGACCTGGCCGCTCTGCTCGACGACGAGCAGCGGCGGTTGTCGCTTGCGAAGGCGGGATTCGACCGGGCCAAGGAGTTCACCTGGGAGTCCAGCGCCGAGGTGCACATCGCCGCGTGGAGCCGCGCCCGCTCCTGACCTTCCGCGCCCCTGCTGGTGACCCGTGCCACTTTGGGCAGGTACGTCGGGCATGATGTGCGGATGCTCTATGCGGTCATTCCGGCAGGTGGCAGTGGCACGAGGTTGTGGCCGTTGTCCCGCGCTGGCCATCCCAAGTTCCTCCACCCGCTCACCGGCACCAGCTCCTCGCTGCTCCAGGCGACCGTGGAACGGCTCGCGCCGCTGACCACACCGGATCGGACCCTTGTGGTCACCGGCGCTGCGCACGTCGCGGCGGTGGCACGGCAGCTGACCGTGCTGCCGGAGGAGAACATCCTGGTCGAGCCCTCCCCCCGGGATTCCTGCGCGGCGATCGCGTTGGCCGCCGCGGTGATCGCAGCGCGCGACCCGAACGCGGTGATGGGCAGCTTCGCGGCGGACCACCTGATCCGCGACCCGGACAGCTGGGTCTGCACGGTCCAGGAGGCGGTCCGCGGGGCCGAGCAGGGCATGCTGATGACCGTCGGGATCACCCCGACCCGGGCGGAGACCGGTTACGGCTATCTGGAGACCGGCGACCGGACCGAGGGCGTGCCGTGGCGGCCGGTCACTGAGTTCAAGGAGAAGCCGGCCGCCGAGGTTGCCGAGGCGTACGTCCGCTCGGGCCGGCACCTGTGGAACGCGAGCATGTTCGTGTGGCGGGTGGACGTCTTCCTCGCCGAGCTGGCCCGCCAGCAGCCGGGGCTGCACGCTGGCGTCGCCGCGATCGCCGCAGCCTGGGGCACACCGGAGCAGGACGACGTCCTGGGCGCGATCTGGCCGACACTGCCGAAGATCTCCGTCGACTACGCGGTGATGGAGGGCGCGGCCACGGCGGGTCGCGTCGCGACGGTGCCGGGCGACTTCGGCTGGAACGACGTCGGTGACTTCCACACCCTGGGTGACGTGTTGCCGGCCGACGAGGCGAACAACGTGGTGCTCGGCACGGAGGCCAAGCCGGGCGTGCTGCTGCGGGACAGCACCAATCTCGTGGTCGTGCCGCAGTCGGGTCGGTTGGTGGCCGTCCTCGGTCTGCGCGACCTGATCGTGGTGGACACCCCGGACGCGGTGCTGGTCTGCCCGCGCGACCGTGCGCAGGACGTCAAGGCCCTGGTCGACGAGCTCAAGGAGCGAGGCGAAGAGGGCTACGTCTGAGGGCGGCGAGGGCCGGCGCGACCAGTTGCGCGGTCCCGCCGGCCAGCGGCTCGGGTAGCTGGTCCGGTGGGAACCAGCCCAGCTCCTCGGACTCGTCGCTGATCTGTTCCACCGCACCGGGCGGAGCGAGCACGGCGAACCGGACGTCGTAGTGCGCCGAGCCGCCCTGACACTGCACCTGGTGCACGTCCACATCGATCGGCACCGGGTCGATGCGCAGGCCGGCGATCCCGGACTCCTCGGTAGCCTCTCGGAGCGCGGCGGCGACCAGGGTCTGGTCGGTCGGCTCGCAGTGACCGCCCAGCTGCACCCACCGTCCGAACTTGACGTGCAGGCAGAGCAGCACCCGGGAGCCGGTGGCGTCCAGCAGCCACGCGCTGGCGGTGACGTGCCCCGGGCGGTGCTGGCGGCTCATCGCGATCGGGCCGGCGGCGAGCAGGGCGAGGGTGCGGTCCCGCGCGCTGGCCGCGTCCGGGCTGGTGGGCTGCCAGCCCTCCAGCAACGCGGTGGCGTCGGCGTGCAGCGCCGCGTACGTCTCGGGGTTGGTCGGTTCAGCGGTCGGGCCGGTGATCACGGTGTCGGGCACCCCGCCACTGTACGAGCGTTTGCTCCAGACGCTGGCTCGTGACCGTGCGACTCGTCGAATACGTGGTGGTCGGACGACAGACCTACGTCACGGATGAGGACCAACGGTCGGGCTCCGGAGGCGGAGCCAGCGCGTGGGCGGGATGACCGGACGGCACCTCTGCGGAGCAAGGGCCGCAGACCCTCGTGGTGCCGTCCGATCACCGGGGCCTCCCCGGTCCCGGTGCCCCGGCGGCGCGGGCGTGCAGGACGCGCGGCGCCGTGTTCGGGCATTGGAAGCATGCCGAATCGACCCCGGACGCGTCGAGGTTTTTCAGTCCAGGCTTAAAGATGGAGATTACTGCCGTCCAGGTAGAGTCGAACGGTCATCCGGCATCCCCCTGCCGGCGACACGGGAGCGCTCCATGCTGAAGATCCACTTTTCTGGGGAGGACGTCCTCCGGACCCGGGTGGCGCCGGCGGCGGACCCGGTCTGGGAGCTGGTCCTCAGCCTGCACGTGCTCCGCGGCCGCACCCGCGATCCGCTGACGGCCAGTTGGCGGCGCAGTGTGGCTGCGGCGCTGCGCCAGGACGCCGCCGCTGAGCAGCTCAGTCTGCTCTTCGCGTTGAACCCGCCGCGCGGCTACTTCCCCGACTTCCTCACCCCGTACGCCAGCGTCGAGGGCTTCGAGGCCGGGCTGGACGCGCTCCGCCGTACGCCCGCCGAGTTGCTGCGCCGGGATCTGAGCGTGTTGGCCGCCGAGACTCAATTGCCCTCCTCGGCGACCGCGTTGGCCCGGGGTGAGGTGTCGGCGCTGCACCACCTGGCCGAGTCGATGGAGCAGTACCGGTCGCTGGCGATCAGCCCGTACTGGGGTCGGATCCAGGCCGCGGTGGCGGCGGATCGCACGCGACGGGCGCGGGCGCTGCTCGACGGCGGTGTCGAGGGCCTGCTCACCAGCTTTCGGCCGGCGATGCGCTGGGAAAGTGGTGTGCTGGAGGTCCGCAGCTACCCACACAGCCGGGAGCTGCACCTGGACGGCCGCGGGCTGCTGCTCGTGCCGTCGTACTTCTGTGCGGCCACCCCGGTCGCACTGCTCGACCCGGCGCTGCCACCGGTGCTGGTCTACCCGGTGGACCGGCTGGGCGGGCTGGTGTCGGCCGACGCCGGCGGTGCGCTCGCGTCCGGTGCCGCCCGCGAGTCACTCGCCGCGCTGCTGGGCCGCACCAGGGCGGCGGTGTTGCAGGCCAGCGACGAAGGCTGCACGACCGGCGAGGTCGCCCGCCAGCTCAACATCTCACCGGCGGCGGCGAGCCAGCACGCCACGGTGCTGCGCAACGCCGGCCTGCTGGTCAGCCACCGCGAACGCAACAGCGTGCTGCACACGCTGACCCCGCTGGGCCGGGCCATGCTGGACGCGTGACCCGGCCGCTGAGCGACAGGCGAGCGCGGCGGCCGCCGGGGCTGCCGGGCGAGGGCGGCGCTTGGCGGGTTGCCGGGCGAGGGCGGCGCTTGGCGGGTTACAGGGCGAGGGCGGCGCTCGCCGGGCTGCCGGGCGGTGGTGGCAAGAGGGTCGACCCGACGCCCTCGGCGGCCAGGGCGACGCGCAGTCGGTGCAGGTCGGCGCCGAAGCGGACCAGACCCATCGGCTCGACGGGGGTCGGGGCCGAGCCGAGCAGCAGGGCCGCGCCCTCCGGCCACCCGGGCATCTCGGCGACCAGGCCGGCGCGTACCTCGGCCTCGTCGACCAGGGTGAAGACCGTGCCGGGGGCGACCACCTCGGCGACCGCGTCGATCGCCCGTCGTACCGCGGTCAGGTCGGCCGGCGTCGGGCCGGGACCGTCGGCCAGGGTGGCGGCGTCGGACAGCCCGGCGGCGCGGGCCTCGGCGGTGCCGAGCGAGAACAGGTCCTGTGCCGCGTCGCGGATCAGCGCCTGCGCGCCATCGGTGTCGTCCGGGTTGGTGGCGGGCAGGTAGCCGCGCACCACCGCGACAGGGACCTGATCGCACTTGCCCTTGATCAGCTCGCCGGCACCCGCCAGCTCGTCCACCACGGCCATCTGGGTCAACTGCAACTCGTTGCCGTACGGGTCGACCTCGCCCCGGTGGTCACGGATGGCCGGCATCCCGGCCACGCCGAGCGCCACGTCGGTGAGCCCGTTGCGCCAGGGCCGGCCCATCGTGTCGCTGATGATCACGGCCAGGTCCAGGTCGTAGCGCTCCCGCAGCGCGTCCCGCAGGGCCCGTGCCGAGGCGTCCGGGTCGACCGGCAGCAACACCAGTTGGGTCTTGTCCACGTTCGACGCGTCGATCCCCGCCGAGGCCATCACGAAGCCGTGATGGGTCTGCACGATCCGGGTCGCCCCTCGACTGGCGACCACCCGGGCGGTCTCACCGGCCAGTACCTCGTCGCGGGCGGCCAGCCGTTCCGGCCCGTCCGCAGGCACGTCGACCAGCCGCCCCTCCGCCTTGGAAACGATCTTGCTGGTCACCACCAGCACGTCGCCGTCGCGCAGCCACGGCGCGGCGGTCGCGATCATCGCGGCCAGGTCGTCGCCCTCGGTCACATGGCCGATGCCGAGCACCGGCAGAATCTCCAACCTCACGTCAACTCCACCGCGGCGCGGACCATTGCCGCCGTCGCCGCCTCGTCGGTCATCCGCAGCGGCACCGCGCGGACCGTCACCTCAGGCACCACAGTGCCCGCGTCCTCCTCGGCCACCAGCCAACCGTCGAGCAGACCACCGCTCGCCCGGCCGCCGTAGAGCCGACCCACCCCCGCCGCACTGCACTCGACACCGAGCACGGCCAGACAACGGTCGGCCATCCCCCGCACCGGTGCGCCGCCGATGATCGGGGAGACACCCACCACCGGCGCCGGGCCGCCCGCCACGGCCTCACGCAGCCCCGGTACGGCCAGCACCGGCGCGATGCTCACCACCGGGTTGCTGGGCGCGACCAACACCAGGTCGGCCGAGGCGATCGCGTCCAACACCCCGGGTGCCGGCTTCGCCGTCTCCGCGCCGACGAACACGAAACGGTGAGTGGGGATGTCGGCCCGGTACCGCACCCACCACTCCTGGAAGTGGATTGCCCGCTGACCCTGGTCGTCCTCCACCACAGCATGGGTCTCCAGCCGGTCGTCAGTCGCCGGCAACAGGCGTACGCCCGGCTCCCAGCGGCTGGCCAACGCCTGCGTGACCTCGCTCAACGGGTAACCGCCGTTGAGCATGGTGCTGCGGACCAGGTGGGTGGCGATGTCCTTGTCGCCGAGGCCGAACCAGGTCGGCTGTGCCCCGTACGCGGCCAGCTCCTGCTTGACCGTCCAGCTCTCGCCGACCCGACCCCAGCCCCGCTCCGGGTCGGCGCCCCCGCCGAGCGTGTACATGACGCTGTCCAGGTCGGGGCAGATCTTCAACCCGTGTAACCACAGGTCGTCGCCGACGTTGACCACGGCGGTCACCTCCGCGCCGACGTCACGGGCGTACGCCCGGACCCCGAGCAGGAACCGGGCGCCGCCGATGCCGCCGGCCAGAACCACGATGCGCATGTCGACCATCCTCGCGCACGTGACGCCTCCGATCCGTGGGTGGCCCGGGAGACTAGGCTCACGTGCGCCCTGTCCGTTCCTGCCCCAAAGGGGGAGCTCGTGACCAGCCCCGCCGAGCCCGCGTCCGCTGACGCGACGCAGGCCCGCCAGCTGACCAAGCCACTACGTGAGCTCGCCGCGCTCGCGTTGCTCGGCGCCAACGCCGTGTTCCTCTTCGTGGGCCTGCTCCGGTTGGTCGCCCCGAACGACTACAGCTCCTTCACGGACCGGGCGGGTAGCGCCTTCTACGCGTTCGTCGGTGTGGAGGCGGTGGCTCTCCCACTGTTGGCGGTGTTGCTGGCCACGCACATCTCGCCGGTGCTGGCGAAGGCGAAGCTGATCACGCAGGTGGCGCTCGTCGAGTACGCGGTCAGCGCCCTGGTCGGCACGCTGACCATGCTGATCTGGACGGTGGGCCGGCTGGCCGAGGCCGAGGTGCTCGACGCGCTGCTCGGTGTGCTCACCCGGTTCGCCTGGATGGTGATCTTCGCGATCGCCGCCTGGGTGGTCTACACCATCTGGCGCGCCCACTACTACGTGCCGCGGCCGAAGCCCCAGCCGGGCGTCTACGGCCAGCCGCAGCCGGGCTGGCCCCAGCAGCAGGGTGGTTGGCCGACCCCGGGTCAGCCCGGTGGTCAGCCGCAGGGCGGTTGGCCCGCACCCGGCCAGCCGGGCAGCTACCCGCAGGCTGGTCAGCCGGGTGGTCACCCGCAGGCCGGCCCGTACGGCCAGCCGTCGCCGCCGTTCCAGGCCCCGCAGTCCGCGCCGCCGTACCCGCAGTCCGCGCCGCCGTTCCCGGCGCCGCAGTCCGGGCCGCCGACGAACCCGACCGCCCAGCCGGCGCCGTCGTCGCCCGCTGCACCCCCGTTCGGGCAGCCACCCTCGGCCGACCCCACCCAGGCCATCCCGCGCCAGTCGGCCGACCCGACCGAGGCCATCCCGCGTCCGTCGGCCGACCCGACGGAGGCGATTCGGCGTCCGTCGGCCGACCCGACCGAGGCCATCTCCCAGCCCGCCGACCCGGACGGCGACCGCACCCAGCACATCAACCTGAACGACCACCCCGACCAACCCCGCTGAGCTCCCACCACGATCAGTGGTCCCGGGCGGCTGTGGGTAGATCTTGGACACTTTCCGTTTCGAGCTGACGGAAAGTGTCCAAGATTGCCGGCTGTGGGGGGGCGACGCGGCGTGGGGAGCCGTTCAGTGCCCTTTCGCACGGTGAGGGCTGGGGCTGGTTGGGTCGCGTCGCGCTGCGCATAGGGTGAGTGGATGGTTGATCGCACCCAATCCGGCCCGAGCGATGCGAGCGTGCGGCGGGCCCTGGGCCGGGCCGCGAACGGGCGGGCGCTGGACGTCGACGAGGCGACCGCGCTGCTCTCCGCCCGCGGTGCCGCGCTCGACGAGCTGCTCCGGCTGGCCGGTGGGATCCGCGACGCCGGGCTGCGGGACGCGGGGCGGCCGGGTGTGGTCACGTACTCCAAGAAGGTCTTCATCCCGCTGACCCGGCTCTGCCGGGACCGCTGCCATTACTGCACGTTCGCCACCGTGCCGCACCGGCTGCCGGCGCCGTTTCTGGACCGCGACGAGGTGCTGGCCATCGCCCGCGCCGGTGCCGCGCAGGGCTGCAAGGAGGCGCTGTTCACCCTGGGCGACCGGCCGGAGGAACGCTGGCCGGCCGCCCGGACCTGGTTGGACGAACGCGGTTACGACTCGACCCTGGACTACCTGCGGGCCTGCGCGGTGGCGGTGCTGGAGGAGACCGGCCTGCTGCCGCACCTCAACCCCGGGGTGCTGTCCTGGTCGGAGCTGCAACGGCTCAAGCCGGTCGCGGCGAGCATGGGCATGATGTTGGAGACGACGGCGACCCGGCTCTGGTCCGAGCCGGGTGGCCCGCACTTCGGCTCACCGGACAAGGAGCCGGCGGTCCGGTTGCGGGTGCTCGACGACGCCGGCCGGGTCGGGGTGCCGTTCACCACCGGCATCCTGATCGGCATCGGGGAGACCCCGGCGGAGCGGGTGGACGCGCTCTTCGCGATCCGCCGTGCCCACCGGGAGTACGGCCACCTCCAGGAGGTGATCGTGCAGAACTTCCGCGCCAAGCCGGACACGGCAATGCGTGGCATGCCGGACGCGGAGCTGCACGATCTGGCTGCCACGGTGGCGGTGGCCCGGCTACTGCTCGGTCCGAAGGCCCGGATCCAGGCCCCGCCGAATCTCATCGCCGGCGAGTACGACCTGCTGCTGCGCGCCGGCATCGACGACTGGGGCGGCGTCTCCCCGCTCACCCCCGACCACGTCAACCCGGAGCGCCCCTGGCCGCAGATCGAGGAGTTGGCCCGGCACACCGAGTTGGCCGGGTTCACGCTGCGGGAGCGGTTGACGATCTACCCGGAGTACGTGCGCGCGGGCGACCCGTGGCTCGACCCACGGCTGCTGCCGCACGTCGGCGCCCTGGCCGATCCGGCGACGGGCATGGCGGTCGAGTCGGCGATGCCGCAGGGACGACCGTGGCAGGAGCCGGAGGAGGTGTTCGGCGGGCGGGTCGACCTGCACGCCACAATCGACACCACGGGCCGGACCGACGACCGGCGCGGCGACTTCGACAGCGTCTACGGCGACTGGTCCGAGGTCGCCGGCAAGGTCACCCCCGAGGCGGTCGCGCGGCGGGCGGGCGTACCCCCGGTGCCGGCCGGCAGTGGCGCGGACCGTGACCTGGCGGCCGGGCTGCGACTCGCGGCCGACGACCCGGCGGCGCTGCTCGACCCCCGGCACAACGACGCCGCGCTGGCGCTGTTCGGCGCGGACGGGCCGGCGCTCGACGAGTTGTGCCGCCTCGCCGACGACGTGCGCCGTGCGGCGGTCGGCGACGACGTCACCTACGTGGTCAACCGCAACATCAACTTCAGCAACGTCTGCTACGTGGGCTGCCGATTCTGCGCCTTCGCGCAGCGTGAGCGGGACGCCGACGCGTACCGGCTCTCCGTCGAGCAGGTCGCGGACCGGGCCGAGCAGGCGTGGGCGGCCGGTGCCAGCGAGGTGTGCCTGCAGGGCGGCATCGACCCGAAGATGCCGGTCACCGGGTACGCCGACATCGTGCGCGCCATCAAGGCCCGGGTGCCCGAGATGCACGTGCACGCGTTCTCGCCCATGGAGATCGTCACCGCCGCCGCGAAGGCCGGCGTGCCGGTCCGCGAGTGGTTGATCCAGCTGCGCGAGGCCGGGCTGGACACCATCCCGGGCACCGCCGCGGAGATCCTCGACGACGACGTGCGCTGGGTGCTGACCAAGGGCAAACTCCCGGCCGCCGCCTGGGTCGAGGTGGTCAGCACCGCACACGAGCTGGGCATCCGGTCCAGCTCCACCATGATGTACGGCCACGTCGACCACCCCGGGCAGTGGCTGGCGCACTTCCGGGTGCTGGCCGGGGTGCAGGACCGTACCGGCGGGTTCACCGAGTTCGTGGCGCTGCCGTTCGTGCACACGAATGCTCCGATCTATCTGGCGGGTATCGCCCGACCGGGCCCGACCTGGCGGGAGAACCGGGTGGTGCACGCCATGTCCCGGTTGCTGCTGCACGGTCGGATCGACAACATCCAGTGCTCCTGGGTGAAGCTGGGTGACGAGGGCACGGTCGCGATGCTCCAGGGTGGCTGCAACGACCTCGGCGGCACGCTGATGGAGGAGACGATCTCCCGGATGGCCGGTTCCGACAACGGGTCGGCGCGTACCGAGGAGCAGTTGCGGGCCATCGCGAAGGCAGCCGGTCGTCCGGCGCGCAAGCGGTCGACCGCGTACGGTCACGCCCGGCCCTGACGTCGAACCTTTCCCCGCCGCCGGCCGTACCACGCGGTGCCGGTGGCGGTCACGGCGAGGACCGCTGCCGGCGTCCCCTCAGGGGCCCGGCGGCGTCGCGACGGCGTCGGACCCGTCCGTCTCCGCGGGCGCGTTCGCGCCACCGCCGGAAAGGTTGCCCATGACCAGTGATCAGCGGAAGCGGCAGTGGCCGCGACTGACCCGCCGGCAGACGTTGACCGCAGCGGCCAGCGCCACCCTCGGCGCCGCCGCGCTCACCGTGCCGGGCCTGTCGGCCGCGCAGAACGCCCCCGGCGCGGCCGGACGAGCCGACGAACCGATCATCGTGCACCTACGTGACGCCGAATCCGGAACGATGGACGTCTTCGTCGGCGAGGCGCGGATCGAGGTACGCGACCGCAGCCTGGCGGACCGGCTGCGGCGCGCAGCCCGGCGCTGACCCCGACTCTCCCGCCCCGCCATCCTGTCCCCGCCCAGTGAGGTTGGTCCGCCATGTCTTCCCACCGTGAGGCCCCGGAGATAGCCAAGGATCCGGTCGCCGACAGCTCCGACCTGTACGCGTTCGTCAGCCCCGACAAACGCGACACTGTCACGCTGATCGCCAATTATGTGCCGTTGCAGCTCCCCTCCGGGGGCCCGAACTTCTTCGAGTTCGGCGACGACGTGCGGTACGAGATCCATATCGACAACGACGGCGACGGCCGCCCGGATGTCACCTACCGGTTCGAATTCACCACCGAGATCACCAACCCGAACAGTTTTCTCTACAACACCGGTCCGATCGACTCGCTGGACAGCGAGAACTGGAACCGACGGCAGTTCTACAGCCTGACCCGGGTGGCCGACGGCCGCGAGCACCGCCTGGCGCACAAGTTGCCCTGCCCGCCGTGCAACGTCGGCCCGCTGTCCACCCCGAAGTACGCCGACCTGGTGCGGCAGGCCACCTTTTCGCTCTCCACGGGGGAGCGGGTCTTCGCCGGGCAGCGTGCCGACGGGTTCTTCGTCGACCTCGGGGCGATCTTCGACCTCGGCACGCTGCGGCCGTTCCAGCAGTTGCACGTGGCCGGGAAGAAGATCTTCAAGGCTGAGGGGGAGCCGGTCAACGCCACCGATCGGATGAACGTGCACAGCATCGCCGTGCAGGTCCCGCTGGAGCGGGTGCGTCGGCGCGCCAACCGGTACGGTGTCGGCGACCGGTCATCGGTGATCGGGGTGTGGACGTCGGCGTCGCGTCGGCAGGTGCGCGTGCTCGGCGACCGGGGTGGGGCGGACACCGCCACCGGCCCGTTCACTCAGGTTTCGCGGCTGGGTAATCCGCTGTTCAACGAGGTCATCGTGCCGATGTCCAAGAAGGACCTGTGGAACTCGCTGCCGCCGTCGGAGGACAAGCGGTTCGCCCAGTTCGTCGAGCAGCCGGAGTTGGCCGCGTTGCTGCCGGCGCTCTACCCGGACGTCTTCCCCAACCTGGACAAGCTCACCAAGGCGAAGAAGCCCCGTGCCGACCTGGTGGCGATCCTGCTCACCGGGGTGCCGGCCGGGCTGATCGACGGCTTCACCAACGCCACCGGCGAGGTGCAGGCAGACATGCTGCGACTGAACACCGCGATCCCGCCAGCCAAGCGTCCGGACCGGTTCGGGGTGCTCGGTGGCGACCTGGCCGGGTTCCCGAACGGGAGGCGGGTCGGTGACGACGTGGTCAGCGTCGCGCTGCGGGCGATCGCCGGGGTCACCGTCCCGCTGGTGGACAAGACGTTCCGACCGGACGCGGCGGCCGCCGCTGTCACCCCGGGGCTGAGCGCCGCCGACGTGACCGCGCCGTTCCTCGGAAACTTCCCCTACCTGGGTACGCCGTACGACGGGTTCAACAACCCGTCGGCGGCGTCCTGAGTGTGCGGGGGAGGGAGCGGATGCACGAGCATGCCTACGGGCCGTCGGAGACCGGGAGTGTCGTCCTCGATCTGGGCGGCGACACCGGTGCCCTGATCGTCTACACGGGTCGGGATCTGCACGGCCGGGAAATCGAGATCAGTCGCGACGATGACCGGCGGGTCCACTCGGCGGTGCGCGAGCGTCGGGTGCGGGACGGCTCTTTCCACAGTGCGGTCTATCCCGACCTGCCGAGCGGGATCTATACCGTCTGGTGGGACGATCGTACGCCTGCCGGCACGATTTCTGTCCATGGTGGAGAGATAGCCGAGTTTGCCTGGCCGAGCAGCGGTTTTGGGGCTGCTGGCTGACCTCGACACCCAGGTTTTACCGCCGCGCCCCGTCCACAATATGGACGGGGCGCGAGTGCTGTCTGCGGCTCGACAGGCGGTCTGCGCCGCGCCGCGTTAACCTGTCTCCCACCAAGATCAGCTTGGTGGTGGAGGTCTCTGGCGCCTTCCGGTCGGCGACCCGTCGGGGAAGCGCCACGGGAGAAAAGTCGGGCAACTCGCCGGAGAGGGCGTTACTCGGCCGGGGTCTGAATCGATAGGGCAGGTTGCGAGGCTGGACGGCCCGAGTGGCCGGCCGGGGGTGTCGGGAGGGCGACTCCATTATCAAGTTTGGCTTGACGGCGCACGCATTACACGCGTGTAATTTGAATGGGGTTGTTCGCACGGAACGCAACAAAACGGGACCGGACGGACAAGCACGCCTTTCGCGTGGGGGGTTGCAGCGGCGATGACGCCGGTGCGCGACAAGGAGGCATTTGATGGACGGCCAGCTTGAGGTGGCCGACCTGCTCGGAAACGCGCCGGAGTGGCAGGAGCGGGCACTGTGCTCGCAGACCGACCCCGAGGCGTTCTTTCCCGAGAAGGGCGGCTCGACCCGCGAGGCGAAGCGGATCTGCTCGCGTTGCGAGGTCAAGACCGAGTGCCTCGAATACGCTCTGGGTCACGACGAGCGGTTCGGCATCTGGGGTGGGCTCTCCGAGCGGGAGCGGCGCAAGTTGAAGCGGCGGGCCGCCTGAGCGGTGCGAGGTCGAGGCGGTGGGGGCCGCCCGACTCTCCGCTCGGAGGTTGGCTCAGGCGAGCTCGTCCGGGTCCACCCCGAGAAGGTTCGCCACCTGTTCGATGATCACGTCATGGACGAGATCGGCGAGGTCCTCACGGTCCATCGCCCGGAACTCCAGGGGCCGTCGGTACAACACGATCCGCGGCGGCATCTCCTGCCGACCTGGGCGGCCGGGCAGCAGCCGGGCCAGCGGGACCTCGCCGTCCTCCAGCACGTCCGAGTCGTAGACGTTCAGATCCGGCGGGACGTCCTCGACCGCGAACTCGACACCCGCCAACTCCTTGGCGAACCGGCGCTCCAACGTCTCGACGGTGTCCAGGACCAGGTCGTCGAAGACCTCGGCCTTGGTCCGCGCCAGCGGCACGGTGGCCGGTACCAGCCGCCCGCGCAGGCCGCGCCCGTGCCGGTCCCGATGCGCACGCCGGCCTGAGCCGGGGCGGCGGTGTTCCGGGCTCGTCATGAGGCAAAGGGTAGCGCCCGTGTCGGGCGGGTCAGCGGCAGCGCCGGTCCTGTGGCGCGGCGAGCCCAGGACGGTCAACTGTGATCACCACGACGGGCGTGTCGTAACGCGAACCGATGCGCCGGACCCGGTAATGGAGATACCCTGCCGCACGTGAGGTCACCACGGCGCTGCTCCCGTAACGGCTGCCCCCGGCAAGCGGTCGCCACATTGACCTATGTCTACAACGAGTCGACAGCGGTGGTGGGGCCGCTGGCGGCGTTCGCCGAGCCGCACACGTACGACCTGTGTGAGCCGCACGCCCGCAGTCTCACCGCCCCGCGGGGCTGGGACGTCGTCCGGCACGAAGGCGAGTTCGAGCCGCCGCCGCCCACCACGGACGACCTGGTCGCGTTGGCCGAAGCGGTGCGCGAAGCCGCCCGCCCGGCCCCCCGCCCCCCGGAGCCGGACCAGCACCACTCCGAGAACCCCCACCAGACCGGTCGCCGAGGCCACCTCCGAGTAATCCCCCCCAACCACTAACCCCCGGCCCCACCCCCTGCAGGGCGTCCCGCCCTGCCGGGCGTCCCGCCCCCCGGCCCCCTGCCGGGCGTCCCGCCCTGCTGGCGTCGATCATGAAGTTATTGCCCTTCGCTTCGGCGTGTCGTGGCAATAACTTCATGATCAACGGGGATGGGCGTGGGGGTTAGAGCTTGGTCCAGGCTTGGGTCAGGACCGTGCGGAGGATCTGTTCGATCTCGTCGAAGTGCTGCTGATCGGCGATCAGGGGTGGGGCCAGCTGGATGACGGGGTCACCCCGGTCGTCGGCGCGGCAGTAGAGGCCCGCCTGGAACAGGGCGGTGGAGAGAAAGCCGCGCAACAGGCGCTCCGACTCGGCCTCGTTGAAGGTCTCCCGGGTGGTCTTGTCCTTGACCAGCTCGATGCCGTAGAAGTAGCCGTCGCCGCGGACGTCGCCGACGATCGGCAGGTCGGACAGCTTTTCCAGGGTGGTCCGGAAGGCGTCCTCGTTGGCGCGTACGTGCCCGACCAGGTCCTCGCGGGCGAAGACCTCCAGGTTGGCCAGGGCCACCGCGCAGGAGACCGGGTGCCCACCGAAGGTCACCCCGTGGGCGAACATGCCGGTCTCGGTGAGGAACGGTTCCATCAGCCGGTCACTGGCGATCATCGCGCCGAGCGGGGCGTAGCCGGAGGTGATGCCCTTGGCGGTGGTGATGATGTCCGGCTGGTAGCCGTAGCGCACCGCGCCGAAGTACTCGCCCAACCGCCCCCACGAGCAGATCACCTCGTCCGAGACGAGCAGCACGTCGTACGCGTCGCAGATCTCCCGCACCCGCTCGAAGTAGCCGGGCGGTGGTGGGAAGCACCCGCCGGAGTTCTGCACGGGCTCCAGGAAGACCGCGGCGACCGTGTCCGGCCCCTCCCGCTCGATGGCCCGACCGATCTCGTCGGCGGCCCAACGGCCGAACGCCTCCGGGTCGTCGCCATGCTCGGGCGCCCGGTAGAAGTTCGTGTTCGGCACCTTGATCGCGCCCGGCACCAGTGGCTCGAAGTCGCTCTTGATGCCGGGCAGGCCGGTGATCGACAGGGCGCCCATGGAGGTGCCGTGGTAGGCGATGTACCGGCTGATCACCTTGTACTTGTTGGGCTTCCCCGTGCGCTTGAAGTAGGCGCGGGCCAGCTTCCACGCCGCCTCGACTGCCTCGGAGCCGCCGGTGGTGAAGAAGATCCGGTTGAGGTCGCCGGGGGTGAGTACCGCGATCCTCTCGGCCAGCTCGATGGCCTTCGGGTGCGCGTACGACCAGAGCGGGAAGTAGGCCAGCTCGCCGGCCTGTTTGGCGGCAGCCTCGGCCAGCTCGGTGCGGCCGTGGCCGGCGTTGACCACGAAGAGCCCGGCGAGCCCGTCCAGATAGCGGCGACCCTGCGCGTCCCACACGTACGCTCCCTCGCCGCGCACGATGGTCGGCACCTCACCGGCGGAGTAGCTCGCCATCCGGGTGAAGTGCATCCAGAGGTGGTCGGTGGCGTTGGCCATGTCAGCCCCATCGGTCGTCGGGCCGGCCAAGGGGTGAGGCCGGCCGCTCTGCCAACGGTTATCGCACAGTCGCAACCCTCGAAGCAAGTGTTATCGGCGGCATCACGGTCAGTTGGCGACGGATTTAGCGCGCAGAAGTCTCGGATGCAACGGAATCCGTATTGCCGTCGGTTGGTCATCGGCGGTCCGCAGGCGTCATCGGCGGTCCGCAGGCGTCGTCGGCAGGCGTCGTCGGCAGGAGCTTGAGGTGTACTGGTGGCTGCCTTTGGGGCTGAATCGTTTGTGACATCGGGGCCGCGCGGGTCGGGGTGGTGCTCGGGCGTCCAGGTCGCGCTTGCCGGCCGTTGAGTCGTTCGCGACATCGGGGCCGCCGGGCGGGGTGGTGCTCGGCTGTCGAGGTCGTGTTTGCCGGCTGCCGAGGTCGCACCTTCCGTCGCTGAGTCGTTTGCGACATCAGCTCCAAAGGGCCCAGGCCTGGTGACAGCGTCCGGGCCGGACCACGTGTATTCGATGAGCTCCTCTTTCGGCCACCGGCTCGATCCACTCCGATTCGCTGAAATCGTGGTGTCTGCGTGGGGGTTGATACCGCGATGTCGGTGAGTTGAGTGGATCAAGCGTGGAGGGTGGGGTCACGCGCGATCGGGAGGCGCGCGTCGAGGGTCGGGCATGGTGGGCGCGGCTGGTTCAGCAGCAGCAGCCCGCCCATCCACTCGGGATCACGGAAACCGGGGCATCAGGGCGGCTTGGCCCCGATTTCTGGAAAGCCGAGTCGACCAAGACGCGGCAAGCGCAAGCGCAGGGAGCCAGCTTCAGGCCGTACCCCAGGTGTAGGTCTGCTTGCGCAGCTTGAGATAGACGAACGCCTCGGTGGAGAGCACCCCGGGCACTGCGCGCAGCCGTTGCAGGATCTCCAGCAGGTGGTCGTCGTTGCGGCAGACCACCTCGGTGAGCAGGTCGAACGACCCGGCGGTGATCACCACGTAGTCGACCTCCTCCAGCTCGGCCAGCCGGTCCGCGACCGCCTCCAGGTCACCGTCGGTACGTAGGCCGATCATCGCCTGCCGGGGGAAGCCGAGCTGGAGCGGATCGGTCACCGCCACGATCTGCATCACGCCGGAGTCGAGCAGCCGCTGCACCCGTTGGCGGACAGCCGCCTCGGAGAGCCCCACCGCCTTGCCGATCGTCGCGTACGGGCGACGGCCGTCCTCCTGGAGCTGCTCGATGATCTGCTTGGCCACGTCATCCAGCAGAGCGTGATTGGCGCCGTCACGGACAGCGACGCGTCGACCGCCGTTGCTGTTCTCGTGCTGCCGGTTTGTCATTGCCCGCTCCCCATATCCCGAATCGTGATGTCGCGCGTGTATCCCCGCGTAGTCTGGCGTATTTCGTCGTCCATCGCTATTCCCGCAACGGAATCACTTGTAAGGGAGGTAACCTCATGTCAGGATCAGTCGTCCATGGCACTTGACCCTCCCAACATTCCCGCCGGCGCGCCTCCCCCGTCCCGCCCGCCGACGATGACCCCTAGGAGTCGTCATGCGTACTCCCTTCCGGCCCCTCTCCCGGCGTGGACTGCTCACCGGCACTCTCGGTTCGGCCGCCCTGCTCAGCGTGGGCGGCAGCCTCGCGGGCTGCGGCACCAAGGGCGCGCAGCAGACCGAAGCCGGCTGCGTCAGCGAGGACCTCTCCGGCACCGAGAAGAAACTCGCCTTCGCCAACTGGCCGCAGTACATGGACGTGGACGACAAGGACGAGTCCAAGCGACCAAGCCTCGACGAGTTCATCACGAAGACCGGCATTCAGGTGACCTACACCGAGGACATCAACGACAACAACGAGTTCTTCGGCAAGGTGCAGAATCAGCTCGCCGCCTGCCAGAGCACCGACCGGGACATCATCGTGCTGACCGACTGGATGGCGGCCCGGATGATCCGGCTCGGCTGGATCCAGAAGCTGGACCCGGCGAAGATCCCGAACGTGCAGGCCAACCTGCTTCCGTCGCTGATCAACCGCCCGTTCGACACCGAAAACCGGATCTCCATCCCGTGGCAGTCCGGTCTCGCTGGCCTGGCGTACAACGGCAACGTCACGAAGGAACTGCGCACAGTCGACGAACTGCTCACCCGCCCCGACCTCAAGGGCAAGGTGACCGCGCTCAGCGAGATGCGCGACACCATGGGTCTGTTGCTCGGGTCGAACGGGCACGACCCGGCCAACTTCACCGGCGCTCAGTTCGACGACGCCCTCAACAAGCTCAAGAAGGCCGTCGCCTCCGGCCAGATCCGCAAGTTCACCGGCAACGACTACGCCCCCGACCTGGCCAAGGGCGACATCGCCGCGTGCATCGGCTGGTCCGGGGACGTCATCCAACTGTCCGGTGAGGACGAAAAGGTGCGGTTCGTCGCGCCGGACTCCGGCGTGATGCTCTTCAGCGACAACATGATGGTCCCCAACAAGGCCACCCACAAGAGCAACGCCGAAGCCCTGATCAACTACTACTACGAGCCGGCCGTCGCGGCGAAGCTCGCCGCCTACGTCAACTACATCTGCCCGGTCAAGGGCGCGCAGGCCGAGATGGAAAAGATCGACCCCGAGCTGGCAGCCAACCCGCTGATCTTCCCCGACGAGGCGCTGCTGTCGAAGTCCAAGGTGTTCATGGCGCTGGACGAGAAGCAGGAGCGGGAGTACGAGGGCAAGTTCCAACAGGTCATCGGGGCGTGACGAGGATGGCGCGCGAGACACCCGCCGGCGACCTGCGCCTGGCCAACCTCACCAAGCGGTTCGGCGTCTTCACCGCCGTCGACGACCTGAGCCTGACCATCGAGCAGGGTTCGTTCTTCGCGCTGCTCGGTGCGTCCGGCTGCGGCAAGACCACCACGTTGCGGATGATCGCCGGCCTGGAGGAACCGACCAGCGGTCAGGTGTTCGTCGGTGACCGGGACATCGCCCGGCTGCGGCCGTACAAGCGGCCCGTCAACACCGTCTTCCAGAGCTACGCGCTCTTCCCACACCTCAACATCTTCGAGAACGTCGCCTTCGGGCTGCGGAGACGCGGCATCCGCTCGGTCGACGACGAGGTGACCCGGATGCTGTCCCTCGTGCAGCTCGACGGCTACGGCAACCGTCGCCCGGCCCAGCTCTCCGGCGGTCAGCAGCAGCGGGTCGCGCTGGCCCGCGCCCTGATCAACCGGCCGCAGGTGCTGCTGCTCGACGAGCCGCTGGGCGCACTCGACCTCAAACTGCGGCGACAGATGCAGATCGAGCTGAAGCGCATCCAGACCGAGGTCGGCATCACCTTCGTGCACGTCACCCACGACCAGGAGGAGGCCATGACCATGGCCGACACCGTCGCGGTGATGAACGCCGGCCGGATCGAACAACTGGGTGCCCCGGCCGACATCTACGAGTTTCCCGCCACCGCCTTCGTGGCGAACTTCCTCGGCCAGTCCAACCTGCTCGCCGGGGAGGCCACCGGCGTCGGCGGCGGCGACGTCGCGGTGACGGCGCACGGCACGCGCTTCTCGGTGCCCGCCGGCCGGTCGCGGGTCGACCACGGTCCGGTCCACCTGGGGGTACGCCCCGAGAAGCTGATACTGGTCGGCTCCGCCGACCAGGTGCCCGCGGGGCATCAGCACGTCACCGGGATAGTCACCGACGCCTCCTACGTGGGAGTCAGCACGCAGTACCTGCTGCGCACCGGCTGGGGCACCGAGTTGTCGGTCTTCGCCGCCAACAGCGGAACGTCGGCGCGGGTGGCGGTCGGCAGCGAGGCCGTGGCGTACTGGGATCCGCGGCACGCGTTCCTGCTGCCCCGTGACGCCGCCGACACCGACCGGACGTCGCCGGTGCTCGACGAGCCGGTGGGTGCGTCGTCGTGACCCTCCTGGCCCCCACCGGATCGGGGCACCCGCCACCCGCGCCGCCGGCAGCCCGGTCCGGGCGGCGCCGACTCCTGCCGTACCTGCTGTTGTTGCCCGGTGCGGCCTGGCTGCTCATCTTCTTCGGCGTGCCGCTGGTGCAGTTGGCGGCGGCCAGCCTGTACGACCCCACGGGCTCGCTCTCCACCGGGTACGCGATGACCTGGGCGGTCGGCAACTACCCGGACGTGGTGCAGGCGTACTGGCCACAGTTCCTGCGCTCGTTCGGCTACGCCGGGCTGGCCCTGGTGGTGGCGCTGCTGCTGGGCTACCCGCTGGCGTACGCGATCGCGCAGAAGGCCGGCCGCTGGAAGAACCTGCTGCTGGTGTGCGTCGTCGCGCCGATGTTCACCAGCTTCCTGGTTCGCACGCTGGCCTGGAAGACGATCCTGTCGGACAACGGCGCGCTCGTCGGCCTGCTGCGTGACGTGCACCTACTCGCCCCGGACGGCCGGCTGCTGGCCACGCCGTTCGCTGTGGTGCTCGGCCTGACGTACAACTTCCTGCCGTTCCTGGTGCTGCCGTTGTACGCGAGCCTGGAGCGGCTGGACCACCGGTTGCTGGAGGCGGCCACCGACCTGTACGCCAGCCCGGTGCAGGCGTTCCGTCGGGTGACCCTGCCGCTGTCCATGCCCGGCCTGGTCGCCGGAACGCTGCTGTTCTTCATTCCGGCCAGCGGTGACTACATCAACGCCGAACTGCTCGGCACCCCGAACGAATACATGATCGGCAACGTCATCGACTCGGCGTTCCTGGTCCGACTGGACTACCCGCAGGGCGCCGCGCTGTCGTTCCTGCTGATGGCGGCGATCCTCGCGGTGGTCTTCGACTATCTGCGTCGGGCGGGGACGGAGGAAGTGCTGTGAGGGTGTCCCGTTGGTTGGCGGACCGCTGGGTGATGATCGTGGCGTTGCTGGTGCTCGGCTACCTGGCGCTGCCGATCCTGGTGGTGGCCGCGCTGTCGTTCAACCGGCCGTCGAGCCGGCTGTCGTACGACTTCAACGAGTTCACGATGGACAACTGGCGGCAGCCGTGCGCCACCTCGGACATGTGTGACGCGGTGGTCCGCAGCGTGCAGATCGGCTTCCTCGCCACGGTGGTCGCCACCGTGCTCGGCACCCTGATGGCGTTCGCGCTGGTCCGGCACCGCTTCCGTGGCCGGTCCGGGATCAACGTGCTGATTTTCCTGCCGATGGCCACCCCGGAGCTGGTGATGGGCACGTCGTTGCTGGCGCTGTTCGTGTCGGCGGGCGTACCGCAGGGGTTCTGGACCATCCTGATCGCGCACGTGATGTTCTGCGTGTCGTTCGTGGTGGTGACGGTGAAGGCACGGCTCGCCGGGATGGACCGGCGGCTGGAGGAAGCCGCCATGGACCTCTACGCCAACGAGTGGCAGACCTTCCGCCGGATCACCCTGCCGCTGGTGCTGCCTGGCATCGTGGCCGCCGCGCTGCTCGCGTTCTCGCTGAGCTTCGACGACTTCATCATCACGAACTTCAACGCCGGCACCACAGTCACGTTCCCGATGTACGTCTGGGGCGCTGCCCAGCGGGGCATCCCACCGCAGGTCAACGTGATCGGCACGGCGATGTTCGCGGTCGCGTTGCTGCTGGTGGGGCTCAGCTCACTGCGCGGTCGACGGGCCCGCCGCGCCAACCTGCTGGCCGGGCCGCCGGGTCACCTGCGCCGGTCGTCATGACGCTCCCGCAGGCGGTCCGGCCTCCGGATCGTCCGGTCGGCGGACCGTCATGACGCTCCCGCACATCGGCCGGGCGTTGGCCGACGCGGCACCCGTGCCGTACTGGCTCGATCGCCCGGACCGCCCCGACCCGCTGCCGCCACTGGCTGGTCGGCACTCCACCGACCTGCTGGTGATCGGCGGCGGTTACAGCGGACTGTGGGCCGCGCTGTTGGCGAAACAGGCGGACCCGGGCCGGGACGTGCTGCTCGTCGACGCCGGGACCTGCGGTTGGGCCGCGTCCGGGCGCAACGGGGGGTTCTGCGCCGCCTCGCTGACCCACGGCCTCGCCAACGGCGTCGACCGGTTCCCCGACGAGGTCGGCGAGTTGGACCGCCTCGGCCGGGAGAACCTGGACGCCATCGCCGCCACCGTCGCCACCTTCGACATCGACTGCGACTTCGAGCGCACCGGTGAGCTGTCCGTCGCCGTCGAGCCGTACCAACTCGACGGGCTGGCCGCCGACGCGGACCTGGCCCGCCGGTACGGCCACCGGGTGCGGCTGCTCGACCGGGACGAGGTGCGCGCCGAGGTGCACTCACCGACGTACCTGGGTGGAATGTTCGACGCGGACCGGGTCGCCATGGTGGACCCGGCGAAGCTGGCCTGGGGTCTGCGCCGCGCCTGCGTCGACCTCGGCGTACGCGTGCACGAACACACCCGGGTCACCGGCCTGCGCTCCGACGACGCCGCGCTGCACGCGAGCACCCTGGGCACCGATCCCGCCGCCCACCGGGCCGGCACCCGCGACGCCGGCCGCCCCGGCTCGGTCCGGGCACGTCGGGTCGTGCTGGCCACCAACGCCTTTCCGCCGCTGCTGCGCCGCCTGCGGGCATACCTGGTGCCGGTCTACGACCACGTGCTGATGACTGAACCGCTCACCCCCGCCCAGCGCGACGCAATCGGTTGGCGCAACCGGCAGGGGCTCGCCGACACCGCGAACCAGTTTCACTACTACCGGATCACCGCCGACGGGCGGATCCTCTTCGGCGGCTACGACGCCGTCTACCACTACGGCAATCGGGTCGCGCCCGAGCTGGAGCAACGGCAGGCCACCTTCACCACCCTCGCCCGGCACTTCTTCACCACGTTCCCGCAGCTCGCCGACGTGCGTTTCAGTCACCGCTGGGGCGGCGTCATCGACACCTGCACCCGGTTCTGCCCGTTCTTCGGCACCGCCTACGGCGGTCGGCTGGCGTACGCGGCCGGCTACACCGGCCTCGGCGTCGGGGCCACCCGCTTCGGCGCCCGGGTGCTGCTCGACCTGCTCGACGGCGGGAACACCCCGCTGACCCGGCTCGACCTGGTTCGCCGCAAGCCACTGCCGTTCCCACCGGAACCCGTCCGTGCGATCGGCATCAATCTCACCCGCTGGTCACTGGCCCGCGCCGACGCGCGCGAGGGCCGGCGCGACCTCTGGCTCCGTACTCTCGATCGTTTCGGTTTGGGGTTTGATTCCTGATGCGTGTCCTCCTCGTCGGCGCCGGTGGCGTCGGCTCCGCCGCCGTAGCCATCGCCGCCCGACGGACCTTCTTCGAGACCATTGTGGTCGCCGACCACGACCCCGTTCGTGCCCAGCGCGCGGTCGCCGGCCACGGTGACCGTTTCGTCGCGGCCCAGGTGGACGCGGCCTCGGCTGACGCGGTCACCGCGCTGTGCCGGGAGCACCGGATCACGCACGTGCTCAACGCCGTCGACCCGCGGTTCGTCATGCCGATCTTCAATGGTGCGTTCGCGGCCGGCGCGGACTACCTGGACATGGCGATGTCGTTGTCGCACGCCGAGACCGGCGTGAAGCTCGGCGACGAACAGTTCGCCGTGGCCGACACCTGGTCGGCGGCCGGTCGGCTGGCGCTGTGCGGCATCGGGGTCGAGCCCGGCCTCTCCGACGTGTTCGCCCGTTACGCCGCCGACGAGCTGTTCAGTGAGATCGACGAGATCGGTGTCCGGGACGGGGCGAACCTCACCGTCGACGGGTACGACTTCGCGCCCTCGTTCTCCATCTGGACCACCATCGAGGAGTGCCTCAACCCGCCGGTCGTCTGGGAGCGGGACCGGGGCTGGTTCACCACCGAACCGTTCTCCGAGCCGGAGGTCTTCCACTTTCCGGAGGGCATCGGGCCGGTCGAGTGCGTCAACGTCGAACACGAGGAGGTGCTGCTCATCCCGCGCTGGGTCGAGGCCCGGCGGGTCACCTTCAAGTACGGCCTCGGCGACGAGTTCATCAAGGTGCTCAAGACGCTGCACAAGCTCGGCCTGGACGCGGTCTCCCCGGTACGGGTGCGCGGCGTCGAGGTCTCCCCGCGTGACGTGGTGGCCGCGAGCCTGCCTGACCCGGCCACGCTCGGCGCCCGGATGCGTGGCAAAACCTGCGCCGGCACCTGGGTACGCGGCCTCGGCCCGGATGGGCGGCCCCGCGAGGTCTACCTGTACCACGTGGTCGACAACGAGTGGTCGATGCGGGAGTACGGGCACCAGGCGGTGGTGTGGCAGACCGCCGTCAACCCGGTCATCGCGTTGGAGTTGCTCGCCACCGGCGCGTGGGCCGGTGTGGGGGTGCTCGGGCCGGAGGCGCTGCCCCCGCTGCCGTTCCTCGACCTGCTGAACGGTTACGGCTCCCCCTGGGGCCTGGAGGAGCGCTGAAGCTGCCTCACTGACAGCATCGCGACAGTTTCGTCGTCGCGTGGGACATCCGATCGCCGATCGATCCGATGCGTGTCGATCTGCGACTTTTATTGGTGCTGATCCCCGCACGATCGGCCCTGCCCTGCCGGCCTGGTGGGTCACCGCGCCCGTCGACTCGTCCCCATATGCGCGCCCATCGATCCTTTCCGCTCTGCGAAAAGCGCTCGCCACGAGCGCGACGGCGGATATTGCACGCAGTGTTTGCGACGACACTCATCGCCGTGACGATGCAACCACCACAGAACCCGGGTCCGTCGTACCCGCCACCGCCCGGCCAGCCGCCCCGACCCAACTGGTTCCGCCGGACCACTCCCGCCGGCCGGGTCGCCGTGATCCTCGGATCGGTGACCCTGTCGATCCTGCTGCTCTGCTGCACCGGCACCGCCATCGTCAGCGCGCTGACCGGCGACCCGAAGTCGACCACGACCGACAACGCCGCCGAGCAGCCGCAGCAGCCGATCCTGGCGGCGACCGGCGAGCCGACCGAGGAGACCCCCACCCAGGAGGTGTCGCCGGGTGCCGCGCCGTCCGCCGTTCCCTCGTCGGTGCCGTCGTCGGCCCCCTTGTCGGAGGCGCCCTTGTCGGAGGTGCCCTTGTCGGAGGCGCCCAGCCCGTCCAGTGCGGCAGGCGCGCCCGTGGTGCAGGTGACGACCGTGACCGAGCGGGCCACGATCCGGTACGGCGAACGGACCGTCAAGGACTCTTCGCTGGCCGAGGGGAAGCGGGTGGTCCGCACCAAGGGCGTGAACGGCGTACGGACCCTGACCTACCAGGTGACCACCACCGACGGGGTGCAGACGGGCAAGAAGCTGGTCAAATCCACCGTGACGAAGCAGCCGGTGACCCAGGTCGTCGCCGTCGGCACCAAGAAGCCGCAGTCGTCGAAGTGCGACCCGAACTACAGCGGCTGCGTCCCGATCGCCAGCGACGTCGACTGCGCCGGTGGCAGTGGCAATGGTCCCGCCTACGTCAGCGGACCGATCAAAGTGATCGGCGACGACATCTACGACCTGGACCGCGACGGCGACGGCACCGCCTGCGACTAATCCCCCCCCCCCCCCCCCCCCCCCCCCCCCCCCCCCCCCCCCCCCCCCCCCCC